>JBEEJL010000268.1:0-4571 GCA_041169175.1 Pseudomonadota bacterium
TAAATTTGAAATATATTTCCAATCAACATCGGCGTCTGGCAGAAATTTTATATGGCGCATAGTCTTACCAGTGCCTTCAAGCAATCCGCGCGGATCATCTAACTCGGCCCCGCGCCATAACTGCAAATTAACATAATGTTTATGCGCGACAATGGCGCAGACATTATGTTCAGCGTGATAAGTCAGATTGCCCCACTTCAAACTTGAATGAAGATTTGGCGCTGCTCTCAAGATTGCAGCGTCTAGCGCGCGCACCAAGGCATGGTGCTCTATAGGGATTTTTTTCAAGTATTGATTTAATGCGAGCATTGGAGAAATGGAATGCGGTTCGTGCGCAGTGCGCACGCTACGGGTTAAATTCCGCTCGATTGTTTCAACATAGTGACTGTTGAAGTCGCTTCGCTGAAAGTCTCCACATCAAATCCCTTATCACCATTTTCAAACGGCGTGTCTTGCGTTTCCAATTCCTTGAAGCCGAATAGTTTATGGTCGGCGAGATGCGAGGGCACGACGTTTTGCATGGCGCGGAACATGGTTTCCAGTCGGCCGGGGAATTTTTTGTCCCAGGTTTGCATCATTTCTTTGACTGCTTGGCGTTGCAGGTTTTCTTGCGAGCCGCATAGGTTGCACGGGATGATGGGGAATTGTTGTTGCTCGGCGTATTCGGTTAAGTCTTTCTCTTTGCAATAAGCTAATGGGCGAATGACGATGCGATCGCCGCTGTCGCTGACTAATTTCGGCGGCATGCCTTTTAGTTTGCCGGCGTAAAACATATTCAAGAATAATGTTTCGAGTATGTCGTCGCGATGATGACCAAGCGCAATTTTGGTTGCGCCTAATTCACCTGCGACGCGGTACAACACGCCTCTCCGCAAGCGCGAGCACAAACCACACGTCGTTTTGCCTTCAGGGATGACGCGCTTGACGATGCTGTAGGTGTCTTGCACTTCGATGTGGAACGGCACGCCGAGTTTGGTCAGATAGTCGGGCAATATATGTTCAGGAAAGCCCGGTTGTTTTTGATCGAGATTGACGGCGATGATGTCGAAATCTATCGGCGCGTGTTCACGCATATGCAAAAGAATATCGAGCATAGTGTAGCTGTCTTTACCGCCGGACAAACACACCATGACTTTGTCGCCCTGCTCGATCATGTTGTAATCGACGATGGCGTTACCCGCCGCGTTGCGCAAACGCTTGGCGAGTTTGTTGGCTTCGTATTGAAATTTCAACTCTTGTTTGTTGAGAACTTCCATGGGCGCTTTCTCGGTTTCGTCTATTACGTATTTTACGTCGTCAAAACTGGATATTATATAACTTATTGATTTAATTAAATAATTTATGTTGCGTATTAAGCGTTTACCTTGGCCAAATCGAGCCAGGTTTCCACCACGGTGTCGGGATTGAGCGACATCGATTCTATACCCTGCTCCATTAACCAACGCGCGAGATCGGGATGATCGGATGGACCTTGGCCGCAAATACCGACATATTTTTTCGCGCGCTGACAAGCGGTGATCGCCATCACCAACATTTTTTTCACCGCTGCATCGCGCTCGTCGAATGAATCGGCTACCAAACTCGAATCACGATCGACACCCAACGTCATTTGCGTCAGATCGTTGGAGCCGATAGAGAAGCCGTCGAAATGCTCAAGAAATTCGTCAGCCAGAATCGCGTTCGACGGCACTTCGCACATCATGATCATGCGCAAACCGTTTTTGCCGCGCTCGATGCCATTCTCTTTTAATATCGCTTGCACTTGCTGCGCTTCTTTCACCGTGCGTACAAACGGCACCATGATTTCGACGTTGGTGAGACCCATGTCGTCACGCACTTTTTTCAACGCGCGGCATTCCATGTCGAAACATTCGCGGAAATTCGCAGAAATATAACGCGCAGCGCCGCGGAAACCCAACATCGGGTTTTCTTCGTGCGGCTCGTAACGCTTGCCGCCGATGAGGTTGGTATATTCGTTCGATTTGAAATCGGACAAACGCACAATCACTTTTTTCGGCCAGAAAGCCGCCGCTAAAGTCGCTACGCCTTCGGTGATTTTTTGTTCGTAGAATTCTTTTGGGCTGGCGTAACCTTTGCAGCGCTCTTCCACTTCGGCTTTCAAGTCGGTCGGCAAATTCGGATATTCCAGCGCCGCTTTCGGGTGCATGCCGATCATGGCGCTGATAATAAATTCCAAGCGCGCGAGACCGACACCGGCGTTGGGTAATTTTTGAAAATCAAACGCGAGTTGCGGATTGCCGACGTTCATCATGATTTTTACTTTGGACTCGGGCATTTTGTCCAACGACACATCGATGATTTCAAAATCAAGTTTGCCTTCATAGATATTGCCGGTGTCGCCTTCGGCGCATGACACGGTAACGATGTCGCCGTTTTTCAAAACTTTAGTAGCGTCGTTACAACCAACCACGGCAGGTATGCCCAACTCACGCGCGATAATTGCCGCATGGCAAGTACGCCCTCCGCGATTGGTCACAATGGCCGATGCGCGCTTCATGATCGGTTCCCAATTCGGGTCCGTCATGTCTGTGACTAAAACGTCACCGGGTTTTACTTCATGCATTTGTTCAATGTCGCTGATCACGCGCACCACGCCTTGACCGATGCGGCCACCGATGGCGCGGCCCGTGGTCAGAATTGTGGAATGTTGTTTGATGCGATAGCGACGCAGCGTTTCGCCGGTCGATTGCGATTGCACCGTCTCTGGCCGCGCTTGCAAAATATACAATTTACCGTCGCCGCCATCGCGGCCCCATTCGATGTCCATCGGGCGTTGGTAATGCGCTTCAATCGACATGGCGTAGCGCGCGAGTTCTTCGACTTCAGTATCTGTCAGCGAAAACTTGTTGCGCTGCTCGACCGGCACTTCAACCGTTTCTACCGAGCGCCCCGCTTCGCGCTTGGCGGTGAAAATCATTTTGATCGCTTTGCTGCCGAGGTTACGGCGCAAGATGGCGGGCTTGTTATTTTTCAGCACGACTTTGCTGACATAAAATTCATCCGGGTTCACTGCGCCCTGCACTACCGTTTCGCCGAGGCCGTAACTCGACGTGATAAACACCACGTCGTTGAAACCGGATTCCGTATCCATGGTAAACATCACGCCTGCCGCGCCGCTATCCGAGCGCACCATGCGCTGTATGCCGGCCGACAGCGCGACTTCACTATGCACGAAATTTTTGTGCACGCGATAGGCAATCGCGCGGTCGTTATACAACGACGCAAACACATGCTTGATCGCCACCATAACATTATCGAGGCCGTGTATATTCAAAAAAGTCTCTTGCTGACCGGCGAACGACGCATCGGGTAAATCTTCCGCCGTTGCAGAGGAGCGTACCGCCAACGACAAATCCGAACCATGGGTCATTTTTTCATAAGCGGTTTTAATGTCGGCCAACAGCTCCGGTTGGAACGGCGCATCGACCACCCATTGGCGCACTTGCGCGCCGGTTTTCGCCAGCGCTTGCGTGTCATCAACGTTGAGGTTTTTAAGCGCAGCTTCAATGCGCGCGGTAAGGTCGTTATGTTTGAGAAAATCGCGGAAAGCTAAAGCAGTCGTCGCAAAACCGCCCGGCACGCGCACACCTGCTCCCGCGAGTTGGCTAATCATTTCGCCCAGCGAGGCGTTTTTGCCGCCGACGGTATCCACATCGGTCATGCGTAAGGTTTCAAACCATGCGACGTAATTCTGCTTACTCATCTTATTGCCCTGTATTGTTCATTACTAAAGCCCGCTATTATAGCCGAAACACCTTGCTGATTAATTACGGACAAACCCGCCTATGAGCACCAAACGCAGTGCAGTTTTTATCTCCGACCGCACGGGTATTACCGTGGAAATGCTGGGTAACAGCCTGTTATCCCAATTCGACCATGTTAGCTTCAACCGTATTACCCTGCCCTTCGTCGATACGCTGGAAAAAGCACAAGTCGCGCTAGAGCAAATCAAACAAATCGGCCTCGAAGAAGGCACGCGGCCGATAGTTTTTTGCACCTTGGTAAACGCTGAAGTACGTAACGCAATCCATGGCGATAACGCCTTATTCCTTGATTTATTTGAGATTTTTATTATCCCGCTGGAAAAAGAGCTGGGGCAAAAATCGTCACATACCGTGGGCAAATCGCATAGCGCGGGCAATGTAAAAGATTATAACGCCAGGATTGAGGCGGTAAATTACACCTTAAGCCACGATGACGGACAAACCGACAAAAATCTCGACGACGCCGATATTATTTTAGTCGGCGTCTCGCGCAGCGGCAAAACCCCTACCTGTTTATATTTGGCTTTGCAATTTGGCATCAAGGCGGCGAACTATCCGCTGATCCCGGAGGACCTCGACAATATGAAGCTGCCGCCCGCGCTGGCGAAAATGAAACATAAAATTTACGGCCTGACCATTACGCCGGAGCGCCTCGCGCAAATCCGCACCGAGCGCAAACCTAATAGCAATTACGCCTCGCTCGCAAACTGTCGCCGTGAATTATCGGCAGCGGAAGCGCTGATGCGACAAGCAGGGATTCGATTTATTGAATCGACGACTAAGTCG
>JBEEJL010000269.1:0-3519 GCA_041169175.1 Pseudomonadota bacterium
CAGAAGAAAAATTACCCAATAACTGGAAGCGTCTCAGCTTCGCGCCGACACCGCCGCTGCCCGCCTATTTGATTGCGTTGGCCGTGGGCCCGTTTGACGTGGTCGATGGCGGTACGGCGGGAAGGAAGAATACGCCGCTACGCTACCTCGCGCCCAAAGGCCGTGGCGCGGAGACCAGTTTTGCCAAGGAAAATACGCCACGCATCTTGGCGCTATTGGAAAATTATTTCGGCTCGCCTTATCCGTATGAAAAACTCGATAGCGTAACCATTCCGCAGACCGTGGGTTTCGGCGCGATGGAAAATGTCGGCATGATTACTTATGCGGCTAATTTGCTGTTGGCGAAACCGCATGAGACGTCGGACAAATTCAAGCAAAGTTATACCAGTGTCGCCGCGCATGAAATATCGCATCAATGGTTCGGTAATCTGGTGACGATGAAGTGGTGGGATGATGTTTGGTTGAACGAGGCTTTTGCTACATGGCTAGGCAGTAATAAAATTACCTACGAATTTAATCCGGAATGGAATGACGGCTGGTCGCGCGCGCAGCAGCGCCAGCGCGCGATTGATTCAGATCGGCTGGTTTCGACGCGGCGGGTGCGAAATCCAGTGGATAAAAAAGATGATATCTGGGCTGCATTTGACGATATTACCTACCTCAAAGGGGGCGCGGTATTGGAAATGTTTGAAGCGAGCATGAAGCCCGAGCCGTTTCGCGATGGTGTGCGCCTGCATATGAAAAACCATGCACACGCTAATGCCACTATGGAAGATTTTGTCAGCGCGCTATCCACGGCATCGGGCGAAAAAAATTTAGTCGCCGCTTTCAGTGGTTTTATCGAGCAGCCCGGCGTGCCATTAATCGATGCCAAGCTTGAATGCGACCCCAATGGCGCTGCTGCGCCAGTATTAGTATTACAACAGTCGCGCTTGGTACCCGTTGGCTCGAAAATCGAGACGACACAAAAATGGCAGACGCCCGCGTGTTTTAGTTTTGGTGTAAATGGATCCGTGCAAAATCAATGCGCCGACGTAGCAAATGGCATTTCGCGCGTCAAGCTTAACAACACAAAGACTTGCCCGGATTGGTTGATGGGCAACGCGCAAGGCGTGGGTTATTACGTGACTCGTTACGATAACGCTCTGCGTGAACGTTTGAACAAAAACGCATCAAGTTTGCCTGCAGCCGAAGCGATTGCGTTGTTGAGTGATGCCGCCATGTTAACCGAGTCGGGTTTGCAATCGGTGGATCATAGTTTAATCCTGACAGCCTCTCATTTGAATCATCCTAATGTCGCGGTACAACAGGCCGCCCTGGAATTGCTGAAAAGTTTGCACAAGGAATGGTTTAATCCGTCGCAGCAGCAAGTGTACAAACAGTTGATGCAAACCCAAGTAGTGCCATTGGCAAAACGTCTGACATGGTTAGATCAGACGACTGACAACGAACAGATTCGTCGCTTGCGTGGCGCTCTGTTGCCCATCGCGGCAGATGACGGAGAGGATATTGATTTACGTGCCCAGTCATTTGCCTTAGCGCGCTCGTGGTTGACAAAACGTGAGGCTATCTCGGCTGAAATGCTTGAGCCTGTTTTCGCTAGTGCAGGCACTTTTGCTGATACCTCGTTGTACGAAGCAATGGAACAGGAACTACTGAAAATTGATGATAACGGTGATCGGAGTAAATTATGATCTTCCCTGGCACTGGCACGTAACCCCTTGTTGCGTGAGCGTGCTTTGAATTTGGCGCTGAATGAAAAAATAAATGGACGTGAGGCCCTCAGCTTTTTAGAGAAAGCCTTGGACGAAGACGCTAACAGGGCAGCTTCTTTTGCGTTCATCAAGAAAAATTTTGAGATATTGGAAAGCAAAGTACCGCAACACCGTATTGCCCAATTTATGCGCAGCCTGGAACATATGTGCAGCGGCGAAGAGCGCAATAGCTTCATCGATTTTTTTGCTTCCCGTCACAGCAAATATGAGGGCGGGCCGTTGACTTATACGCAATCGCTGGAGAAAATTGAATTATGTACGGCGGCGCGAGCGGTTAATCAAAATATCAGCAAACAGGCAGGGAATTAAATCGACCTCGGCGCATCAAAATAACACGTTTGATTTTGCCGGTGATGTTGACGTTGTGTAAATGAAAATATTGATGATATCTGTACTTTGAAAAAACTTTCCACTACCTATAACAGCACGGCTATCGCTTTGCATTGGCTTTCAGCGCTGATGATTGTCGCTAGCTTTACGCTCGGCCTGAGCATGGTCGATTTGCCGCTGAGCCCAAAAAAACTGCAATGGTATTCCTGGCACAAGTGGATGGGTGTGACGATATTTATGTTAGTCGCATTTCGGCTGCTTTGGCGCGCGACGCATCCCGCGCCTGCTTTACCTATTAATATGCCGCGCTGGCAAAAAAATGCCGCCCATGTCACCCATTGGGCTCTCTATGCGTTGTTATTGTTGATTCCGCTCAGTGGGTGGTTTCGCAGCGCAGCGGCAGGCGTGCAAGTGGTGTATTTGGGCCTAGTGCCCCTGCCTAACCCGATAAGCGTGGATAAGCCCCTAAGCGAGCAACTAAAATTGTTGCATATGCTGTTGAACTACCTGATGGCGGGCTTGGTCTTTACGCATATCGGCGCAGCGTTGAAGCATTTTTTGATTGATAAAGACGATATCCTCGCGCGCATGCTGCCTTTTTTGCGCTCTAAATAGAAAGATTGTAACTATATGATTATATTGAGAAATTTATGTGTTTTGCTGTTTGTATTGATTGCCGGCATCAGCTCGGCTGTTGCACAAACAGCGAATAGTGAAAAAATAAAAATTGATTTTGTGTCCAAGCAAATGGGCGTGCCGGTTGAGGGAAGTTTTGGCAAGGCTATTGCAAGTGTTAACTTCGACAAGGCCAACGCGGCTGCGAGCAAAGCGGAAATCGAAATCGATTTGGCCAGTATCGATACCGGTAGCGATGAAGCCAACACGGAAGTAAAGCGCGAAGGCTGGTTCAATGTGAAAAAATTTCCGACGGCAAAATTCGTTTCCAGTGCAGTAAAAGATATGGGCAATGGCCGTTACGAAGCAACGGGCAAATTGACCATCAAAGGAAAAACCACTGACATCATGGCGCCGTTTCAAGTAAAGTCCGGCACCTCGGTTGCAGAAGGTAAGTTCGTCATCAAGCGTTCGCAGTTCGGTATCGGCGAAGGCGTATGGGCCGACCCGGACACCGTGGCAGACGAAGTTGAAGTAAAATTCAAAGTGCCGCTGGTTTCAGCGCCAGTAAAAAAATAACTTTATTATTTACCAACCAAAGGAGTTCTCATGAAAACCAAAATCGCCCTGCTATCTTTAGTTGTTGCTATGGCCTTGCCTGCTGCTGCTGAAAGTTTAAGCATTGATCCAACCCATACCTGGCCAAGATTCGAAGTGAATCATCTGGGTTTTACTACCCAGATTGGCCGCTTCAATAAAACCGATGGAAAAATTGTGATTGATGCGGCGACGAAAACCG
>JBEEJL010000270.1:0-4847 GCA_041169175.1 Pseudomonadota bacterium
TCTTCGGGCGTCGGCGCTTTGAAGTTGGCGACATACACGCCTTGCGGATCGACATGCTCGAACACTGTGCGAATGGTGCCGTCTTTGCCGGAGGTATCCATGCCTTGCAACACGAGTATGATTTTGCGCTTCTGTTCGGCGTATAGCAGGTCTTGCAAGGTATCGAGTTGCCTGCCCAAATCCTCCAGCAAGGCCAGATCTTTTTTCTTGCTGCCGCTGCGCGCACTTTTATCGCCCGGATTAAATAGCGACAGTTTGACTTTGCTTCCCGGCTTGATTCGATATTCGTCGATATTCATGCGGACTCCATGTGGATGCTTAGCTTAGTTTGCCGATCTGAATGCGCAGTTTCTCTAATGTTGAAATCAAATTTTCCAGCCGTTCTTTTTCCTGCGCGACCACGGCGGGCGGCGCGCGATCGACGAAGCCCGCATTGCCGAGTTTGCTTTGTGCTTGGTTAATCTGAATATCGTGACGCGTGATTTCTTTTTGCAGGCGTTGGCGTTCGGCGGCTTTGTTGATTTCCACTTTCAACATGAGTTTGAAATTACCGGCGATGGCGACCGGCGCGTCGTCGTTCGGCAACTCATTAACAATTTGACTGCCGCTTAATTTTGCTAACGATTCAATGTAAGGCAAGAAATTCGTCAGCGTCACTGCATCGCCGGTGGCGAACAGCGGCACTTTGGTCGATGGCGACAAATTCATTTCGCCGCGCAGGTTGCGGCAGGCGTCCACGAGTTCTTTTAATTGCGTGATACGTTCTTCGGCGATGGTGTCGATTTTTTCCAGCTGTGCAACAGGGAAGGGTTGCAACATGATGCTGTCCCCAGATTTGCCAGCGAGCGGCGCAACTTTTTGCCACAGCTCTTCGGTGATGTAGGGAATCACCGGATGCGCGAGGCGTAACATGGTTTCCAGCACGCGCACCAGCGTATAACGCGTGGCGCGTTGTTCGGCTTCGCCGCCCGTCGCCATTTGTACTTTGGCGAGTTCGAGATACCAATCGCAATATTCGTCCCACACCAATTCGTAAATCGTGCGCGCAGCGAGGTCAAAGCGATATTCGTTGAAATTTTTCGCTACGTCTTGTTCAGCGTGTTGCAGTTTACTCACGATCCAGCGGTCGGCGTAGGAGGGTGAGCGTGGCAATTTTTCGTCTTGTCCGCAATCCTTGCCTTCGGTATTCATCAACACAAAGCGCGTAGCATTCCATAACTTGTTACAAAAATTGCGATAGCCTTCGCAACGTTGCATATCGAATTTGATATCGCGCCCGTGTGAGGCGAGGCTGGCGAAAGTGAAACGCAATGCGTCAGTACCGAACGCAGGAATGCCCGTCGGAAATTGCGTGCGGGTTTTTTTTGTGATGCTGTCGGCTTGTTTCGGGTTCATCAAACCTGTCGTGCGTTTATTTAATAAATCGTCAAGCGAAATGCCGTCAATCAAATCAATCGGGTCGAGCACATTGCCTTTCGACTTGCTCATCTTCTGGCCTTCCGCATCGCGGATGAGGCCCGTGACATAGACTTCTTTGAACGGCACTTTGTCGGTGAAGTGCAAGGTCATCATCACCATGCGCGCGACCCAGAAGAAAATAATATCGAAACCTGTAACTAATGTGGATGTTGGTAAGTAATTGTTTAAATTGAAGTTTTCCTTAGGCCAATCGAGTGTAGAGAAGGGCCACAACGCGGACGAAAACCAGGTGTCGAGTACGTCGTCGTCACGTTTCAGATTACCTTTGTAACCATCTTTCTCCGCTTGCGCGCGCGCGCCAGCTTCATCTTGCGCGACATAAATTTTTCCCGCGTCGGTGTACCACGCCGGAATTTGATGACCCCACCACAGTTGGCGCGAGATACACCAATCCTGAATATTATTTAGCCATTGGTTGTACGTCGTGGTCCAGTTTTCCGGCACGAATTTAATTTCGCCTTTGGCTACTACATCAAGGCCGCGTTTCGCCAGGCCGTCCATTTTGACAAACCATTGGTCGGTGAGCATCGGTTCGATGACGACACCGGTACGATCACCGCGCGGCACTTTGAGTTTGTGCTTCTCGGTTTTTTCCAGCAGTGTGAGCGCGTCGAGATCGGCGACGATTTGCTTGCGCGCGTCGAAGCGGTCAAGGCCGCGATATTTCGCAGGCGCTTCATTATTAATTTTTGCATCGAGCGTCAGAATGCTGATTAATGCCAACTTATGCCGCTGTCCCACCGCATAGTCATTAAAGTCATGCGCCGGCGTCACCTTCACGCAGCCCGTGCCGAATTCTCTATCAACATAATCGTCGGCGATGATAGGAATTTCGCGCTCGCACAACGGCAGCTTTACTTTCTTGCCGATCAAATGCTGATAGCGTTCATCTTCCGGATGCACCATTACGGCGACGTCACCGAGCATGGTTTCCGGACGCGTGGTGGCGACGGTCAAATGCGTCAGGCCGGTTTTGGTATCTTTTTCTACTAACGGATATTTGATATGCCAGAGAAAACCGTCTTCTTCCTCTTGATTCACTTCAAGATCGGACACTGCCGTACCCAGCACCGGATCCCAATTGACCAAACGTTTGCCGCGATAAATCAAACCTTGCTGATGCAATTTTACAAACACGTCGGTGACGGTCTTGGACAAGCCTTCGTCCATAGTAAAGCGTTCGCGCGACCAGTCGGGCGAGGTGCCGAGGCGGCGCATTTGACGTGTAATGGTCGCGCCGGATTCGGCTTTCCACTCCCATACTTTCTCGAGGAATTTTTCGCGGCCTAAATCGTGACGCGAAATCTTTTGCGCATCAAGTTGGCGCTCAACCACAATTTGCGTCGCGATACCGGCGTGGTCGGTACCGGGTTGCCACAAGGTATTGTCGCCGCTCATGCGGTGGTAGCGGGTGAGGGCGTCCATCAGTGAATGCTGGAAGGCGTGACCCATGTGCAAGGTGCCGGTGACATTCGGCGGCGGTAGCATAATGCAATAAGCCGGTTTGCCCGGCGTGTCGCCCGCTTTGAAATATCCGCTTGATTCCCATAAGGGATACCAATGAGCCTCAATTGCATGAGGCTCGTAACTTTTTGCCAGTTCCATATTGTTTTCTTCTGAAGCCGGTTAGGTAAAACCGGGGATAAAACTAAAGCTTGATTATAGCGGATTACTGCGGAAGTTTAGGTGCGGGCGTGACAGACGTGGCCGCCTCTGCGCTCAGCGCGTCGGTGACGGCAGTGGTAATGCTGTCGGAGATTTCCTGTTTTAATTCGGATAGGGCGGTGCGCACCGCTTCATTGACATAGGTATCAATTTTCGTCAGCAGTTTTTCCTGAATCGGGCCGGAGAGTTGCGGTTCGATATTGCGCATCACATGCGCCTGGACTTCGCGCGCAATGGCGCGAATGCGCTCGTCACTCAAGGCAGAGAAATGCAGCTCGGTCGGAAAGGGTTCATCGACCACGGGTAGCGTTGGCGAAGCATAAACCGGTTTATGCGCGCCGTCGTTGAGAATATCCGTAAGAATGGGAATGTCGTCGTACTGGTTTTCCCCGGCTGCGGGTGCGCCGCGATTTTTACTCATCAGCGCTTCCAGTTTGTTCATCAGTGTATCGTCTTTGCTCATGTTTACTCAGCTCGTTTTTTTAGACAGATCGTGCGAGGTAATCGAATAACCACGGTCTTTATAAAATTTATAGCGCGTTCTTGCGGCTACAGCATCAGCCGCGTCAGTGCTGACAATTTCGATCACTCTTTGATAGCGGCTAAAAAAAGGCTGTACTTCATCATGCAGATTTAACAATACATCATCGTAAGCCAGTTTGTCAGCATCGCACGAAATCACAATCGGCGTTTCCGTTGCCAGCGGGTGGTCGATTGCGCAGTGAGGCAAAAATCCCAGCGCAGGAAGCGTCCACATCAACCGATCAATTTTGGCTGCCGCCGATTCATCTGACGCGAACACCATCATTTTGCGTTTCGAGCGCAAAACTTTATTGCTGATGTCGCACGCCGTGTGAAATTTATTTTCCACATGCGTGTAAAAAATAATTTCAGTCACGCTTCATCCCGCCTTGTTAATGAGATAGCGCGTGAGCAGCGGAACGGGCCGGCCGGTGCCGCCTTTAGCTGCACCGGATTTCCAGGCGGTGCCGGCAATATCCAAATGCGCCCAATGATATTTTTTGGCGTAGCGCGAGAGAAAGCAAGCCGCCGTAATGCTGCCGCCGGCGCGGCCACCGATGTTGGCCATGTCGGCAAAATTACTGCGCAGGCCGTCTTGATATTCATCCCACAGCGGCATATGCCAGGCGCGGTCTTGCGAATATTCACCGGCCGACAATAATTCTTTCGCCAAACTATCTTGATTTGCATACAGCCCGCTCGCCACGTGGCCCAAGGCAATAACGCATGCGCCGGTCAGTGTCGCAATATCAACCACCGTCGCAGGTTCGTAACGTTCCGCGTAAGTCAGTGCGTCACACAGTATCAAGCGACCTTCAGCATCGGTATTCAAAATCTCAATCGTCTGGCCCGACATGCTGGTCACTACATCGCCTGGTCGCGTGGCCAAACCATCGGGCATATTTTCGCAAGTCGGGATGATAGCCACTACGTTGATCGGCAACTTGAGTTCAGCCACCGCTTGCATGGTGCCGAGTACGCTCGCCGCACCGCACATGTCGTATTTCATTTCGTCCATTTCGGCGCCGGGCTTGAGCGAAATGCCGCCGGTGTCGAAGGTGACGCCTTTGCCGACCAGTGCCACCGGCTTTTGCCCGCGGCCGGCGCCCTGATACTGCAGCACGATCAGCTTGGGCGGCTCGATGCTGCCGCGCGCCACCGATAGCAGCGAGCCCATGCCG
>JBEEJL010000271.1:0-6836 GCA_041169175.1 Pseudomonadota bacterium
CTTTTCATGGCTTGTAACGTATTTTCTATCACGCCAGCACACAGCCCGCGCCAACCAGCATGCGCGGCGGCTACCACCGTTCCTGCTTCATTACATAATAATAACGGTATGCAATCTGCCGTAGCGATGGCGCAAACTGTATTCACTTTAGTCGCAACACTGGCGTCGGCTTCGGTTAAGCTTTGCAAGTTATCTGCCTCCACCACTTTAGTGCCATGCACTTGGCGCAACCATTTTGGCTCGGCGGGTAAATGCCGACGCAATATCGAACGATTGGCTTTCACCGCTTGCGCGTCGTCGTTCAAGAATGCGCCCAAATTCATACTGGCGAACGGTCCGGTACTTACGCCCCCGCTGCGCGTAGTGATGAGCGCGCGCACATTTTTCGGCGCGGGCCAATCGGGGGTAATCCAGTCCGACGGCAGCTTCATTCACTCATCCAGCCGTAAAGCATTGAGCAACTCCGCCATATCGGCAGGCATCGGCGCTTCCCATTTGACCATCTCGCCGCTTTGCGGATGCACCAGCGCAAGTCGTGTCGCATGCAATGCCTGGCGCGCAAATTTTTGCAGCGCGGCCTTAATTTGATCGTCCTCGGTTTTGACTTTGAACACGCGTTGCTTGCTGCCGTAAGTCGTGTCGCCCACCATGGTGTGGCCGATGTATTGCATATGCACGCGAATCTGATGCGTGCGCCCGGTTTCCAGATTGCATTGTAATAAGGTGTGATGCGGCAAACGCTCAAGAATTTTGTAATGCGTGATAGCTTCTTTGCCGCTGCCCACTACCGCCATTTTAATCCGCTGTTGCGGATGGCGGCCAATCGGCGCTTCTACTGTACCATCGTCCTGCACGCAACCATCGACGATTGCGAGGTATTCACGCTTGACGCTGCGCGCCTGTAATTGGCGCACCAGATCGGTTTGCGCGAGCAAGGTTTTCGCCACCACCAACAATCCCGTCGTATCTTTATCCAGGCGATGCACAATGCCCGCGCGCGGCACATTCGCCACTTGCGGCGCATGATGTAATAAGGCGTTGAGCAGCGTACCCGTCCAATTGCCGCTGCCAGGATGCGTGACCAGACCGGCGGGTTTGTTGATCACCATCAGCGTGTCGTCTTCGTGCAGAATGTCGAGCGGAATATTTTCCGGCAAGTAAGCCGAGACTTCCGGCGCAGCTTCCGGCTCGACCAAAATGATTTGACCGCCGCTGACTTTTTGCTTCACCGACGCCTGCGTACCATTCACGCTGACGCCGCCATCGCGCACCCATTGCTGCAGGCGGCTACGCGAATATTCCGGCAATAGGCGCGCCAAAGCTTGATCGAGGCGCAAACCGGCGCAATCGGCTGGGACGGTCAGTTCGATTTCCTCTGGCGCGGGTTCAACACTATCGGAGCTTGCAGGCGCGTCGATTGGGTTATAATTAGCTAATACTTTTTCAGGATTCTTCATGATGCGTAGTGTAACGATATTTGTCCTGCTCTGCCTCTCCTTCCTCACTGCTTGCAGCAGCACTGGCGGCAAAGACGACAAAAAAAATTGGGCGGCGGAAGATTACTTCAAAGAAGCCAAAGAAGAACTGGACGGCGGCAACTACGAACGCGCCATCAAGCTATTCGAGGGCTTGGGTGCGCGCTTTCCGTTCGGCAAAGTGGCGCAGCAGTCGCAACTGGAAATCGCCTACGCTTATTACAAGCAAGCCGAAGTCACAGAAAGCGTGGCCGCTGCAGATCGTTTTATCAAACAATATCCGACTCACGAAAACTTGGACTATGCGTTTTATTTAAAAGGTTTGGCCAATTTCCGCGACGACAAAGGTTTTCTCGGCATCCTGAACAGCACGGATTTGTCCGAGCGCGACCCGAAAGCTGCGCGCGAATCGTTTGATGCGTTTAAAGAACTGGTCACACGCTTTCCAGCTAGCAGATATGCGGAAGACTCGAATAAACGCATGAATTATTTGGTCAACTCGTTAGCGCTGAATGAAATTCACGTCGCGCGCTATTACCTCAAGCGCGGCGCACCGCTGGCTGCGGCTAACCGCGCACAGCAAGCACTGGTACGTTATCCGCAAGCACCGGCGCTGGAAGAAGCATTAGGCATCATGATTTCCGCTTACGATTCGCTCGGCATGGCCGATTTGCGCGACGATGCGAAAAAAGTTTTACAGAAAAATTTTCCGCAAAGTGTCTATATGGCAGGCTACACCGAAGCTAACAAAGCTTGGTGGAAATTCTGGTAAATAATAGGCATTTGTAAGTCTGAAGCTTTCTCCACGACTACCACCAGTCCGTTGTTGCGAATTCTCGCTTTAGGATACAGAACCTCGGGAGAATATATTGGCCGATACTGAATTCGATATTTGCGTCATCGGCGGCGGCGCTGGTGGGCTAGTCGTGGCAGCAGGGGGTTCAGGCATTGGGGCCAAAGTCGCGCTGGTAGAAAAACACAAACTCGGCGGCGACTGTTTATATTACGGCTGCGTTCCCAGCAAAACCCTATTACACAGCGCCAAAGTTGCCCACACCATGCGCGACGCGCAGCGTTTCGGCATCACGTCAGTCACGCCGCAAGTCAGCATTCCCGCCGTGATGCAACGCGTCGCCTCCGTCATTCAATCGATCGAACCCAACGATAGCCCGGAGCGTTTTCGCGGCCTCGGCGTCGATGTCATTTTAGGCCAAGGCAAGTTCATCGACGCGCACACGTTTGAAGTCAACGGCAGAAAAATCACCGCTAAAAATTTCGTCATCGCCACCGGCTCGCGCCCCGGTGTGCCGCCCATCCCAGGCTTGGCCGATGTGCCCTATCTGACTAACGAAACCGTATTCAATTTGAACGAACAAGTGCCGAGTTTGGTCGTCATTGGCGCAGGCCCGATTGGGATAGAAATGGCGCAGGCGTTTTGTCGCCTCGGTAGTCAAGTCAGCGTGGTCGATTTGGTGCCGAATATTTTGCCCAAGGAAGATCTTGATGCCAGCAATGTGGTGCGTCAACAACTCGAACATGATGGCGTAAAATTTTATTTGGGCGTCACGCCGCAAAAAGTCGAAGGCGGCAAAGGCGACATTCGCTTTACGCTGAAAAATAAAGATGCCAGCGAAACCGTGCTGCAGTCAACGCATATTCTGGTCGCTGCCGGTCGCCGCATGAACGTGGAAAATCTTGGGCTCGAAGCTGCTGGCATTGCCACCGAAAAAGGCAAAATCATCAGCAACGAGCGCTTGCAGACATCACAAAAACATATTTATTTATGCGGCGATATTGTCGGCAGCTATCAATTCACCCACATGGCCGAACACCATGCGGGCATCGTATTACGCAACATCGCCTCACCCCTGCCCGCGCGGGTCGAGACGCGGGTGATTCCCTGGGCGACTTTCACTGAGCCGGAATTGGCGCGCGTCGGCCTTTCAGAAACCGAAGCCAAAGCGGCTAATATCGATTATCAAACGTATAGATTTCCCTTCGATGACATGGATCGGGCCCGCGCCGAAGGCGAGCTGGAAGGCTTTGCCAAAATCCTCACCGACAAAAAAGGTTTGGTCATTGGCGCAACGATTGTCGGGCCGCATGCAGGTGAACTGATTCACGAATACGTAGTGGCGATGACGCAAAAAATGAAAGCCACGGATTTGTGCAATATCATCCACGTCTATCCCACCCTCTCGCAAATAAGCCGTCGCGTGGCGGATCAGAAGCGCAAAGCCTCTTTCACACCGACAGCAAAAAAATGGTTGATTCGCATCGCCGGATTCCGAGGCAAGGCATGAACGACACCCCGGTAGCATCAAGCAATAAGTGGATAAAACTCGCTATCGCAGCCATTTTTATCGGCGGCATTGCGGCGTTTTTTATTTTCGGCGGGCAAAAATATCTCAGCCTTGACGCGATCAAACAAAACCGCGACGCATTATTGACGTGGACGCAGGCGAATTATGTTTTAGCCATTGCTGTGATGTTTTTGATTTATACCGTCTCCACCGCCATGAGTTTTCCCGGCGGCATTGTGCTGTCACTGGTCACCGGTTTTTTATTCGGTCGCTGGGTCGGCACCGGCATTATCGTTTGCGCCGCGACGCTTGGGGCCGCGCTGGTGTTTCTGGCAGCGCGTTATCTATTCGCTGAGGCCGCGAAAAAGCGCCTCGGCAGTTTCGGCGAAAAAATCAATCAGGGTTTTACTGAAAACGGATTGAGCTATTTGCTCTTCTTGCGCCTGGTGCCGCTGTTCCCTTTTTGGCTGGTCAACCTCGCACCCGCCTTCACCAACATGAAGCTGCCAACCTATGTGCTGGGCACTGCGTTAGGGATTATTCCCGGCTCGTTTGTCTTTGCCAATCTGGGTAAATCTTTGGGCAGTTTGAACTCGCTCAGCGATTTGTTATCGAATGACGTGAAAATTGCGTTTGCTTTATTAGGTTTGTTTGCGCTGTTGCCCGTGTTGATCAAAAAATTTCGCGCCAAAAAAGCGTAAGACCGCGCGCATTTTAGCGACCAATTAACACACACAAAGGATTATAGTAACTATATGTTTATATTGAGATTTTTTATATGTATTTGCATGATGTTTTCAGTTTCGGCTGTTGCCGAAGGCATAGATCACAAACCCTTTGACGACCTGTTGCGCGCCCACGTTAAAAACGGCCAAGTCGATTATCCGGCATTCCAAAACAATGCCGCATTCGATGTCTATGTTGAAGCCTTGGCAAAACCCGCCACGCTGAATAGCAAAAGCGACAAGCTGGTGTATTACATCAACGCCTACAATGCGCTGGCGATCAAAGGCATCACCGACGGCTATTCACCCAATGGCGCGTTGTCGCGCACTAATTATTTTTTCATTAAAAAATGGACCGTCAATGGCCAATCCTTGACGCTCGATGGTTTGGAAAAAACCTACCTCAAACCAGTTGATTCGCGCATTCACGTCGCGGTGGTGTGCGCATCCAAGTCTTGCCCCAAATTAATTTCGGAAGCGTTTACCGGCGAAAAATTGGAAGAGTTATTTGAGCAAAACTCGCGCGGCTTCGCCAACGATGCGAGCAAAAACAGTTTCGATAAAACACAAAAAGTCGCCAAAATCTCGCAAATTTTTGAATGGCACGAAAAAGATTTCGTACGCGACGCCGGTAGTGTGCAAAAATGGTTGGCGAAATATGTGACCGATCCAGACATCGCCAAAGACCTTGCCGCAGATGCGTATCAAATCGAGCATTTGAAATACGACTGGAGCCTGAACGGTACAGCACCAAAAAAATAATCGAGATAACACAATATGCACGCCACTTTACCGTTACTTAAAGTTACCGATTTCCCCCTTATTAATCGGCGCAAGCTCGACTGCGTGCAAGTCAATCTCGGCTACAAATGTAATCAGGCCTGCCTGCATTGCCACGTCAACGCCAGCCCGGACCGCAAAGAGATGATGGACGGCGACACCATCGACATGCTGATTGATTTTTTACGCACTTCTGGGGTCGGCACCCTCGATATGACTGGCGGCGCACCGGAGTTGAATCAACATTTCCGCCGCCTCGTCGTCGCGGCACGCGCATTACATTTACGCATTATCGACCGCTGTAATCTGACCATATTATTTGAACCCGGTCAGGAAACTTTGGCGCAATTTCTGGCCGACAATAAAGTCGAGATCACCGCATCACTGCCTTGCTACACCGAAGAGTTGGTTAACAAACAACGCGGTGATGGCGTGTATGAAAAAAGTATTCGCGCGCTTCAACAATTAAATTTTCTCGGCTACGGCAAACCCAACAGCGGCTTGATTTTGAATCTGGTGTACAACCCGCAAGGTCCGTCGTTACCACCGTCGCAAATTGAATTACAAGCCGATTATCAGCGCGAATTAAAAGATCGCCATCATATTGATTTTAATGAACTTTTTGTTATCACTAATATGCCAATCCAACGCTTCGGCAGCATGCTGGTCACGCAAGGGAAATTTGCTGGCTATATGCAATTATTGCGCGACGCGCATCAAGATGCCAATCTTGATAGCGTCATGTGTCGCACATTAATCTCAGTCGATTACCAAGGTTATGTGTACGATTGTGACTTCAATCAAATGCTCGGTATCCCGCTCAAACTGGAAGGCAAAGCGAAACGACATTTATCCGAATTGATGGCAGCCGATCTTGCTGGCAATCCCATTATGATTGCCGATCATTGCTACGGCTGCACTGCAGGGCAAGGCAGCAGTTGCGGCGGCAGTCTGGAAGACGCTAAAGCCGCCTAAAGTATTCGGCCAACTCCACCTCCTTCAGCGGACAGACTCATGAAACTTTCAGTCATCGTCCCGACACTCAACGAAGCAGATGGCATTCAAGTATTTCTGCGGGCACTTTCTCCGTTGCGCGCGCGCGGGCACGAAATCATCATGGCCGACGGCGGTAGCAAAGATCAAACTATGACTCTAGCTGCCGATTTGGCCGATACGGTGATTTCCGCACCGCCAGGCCGCGCGGCGCAAATGAATGCCGCTGCGGCGCTGGCAAAAAATCCCGTATTGTTATTTTTACATGCCGATACTTTTTTGCCTGATGCTGCAGATAAAATAATTGCTGACGCTTTAGTGAACACGAAAAAAAACTGGGGTCGCTTTGACGTCACGCTCATAGGCCAGCACAAACTGCTGGGCCTTGTCGCTTGGTCGATGAATCTACGTTCACGTCTCACGGGTATCGCTACCGGCGATCAGGCAATATTTGTCAAACGCGAAATTTTTCGCCAAGTGAACGGCTTTCCTGCCATCGCACTAATGGAAGACATCGCGCTAACAAAAAATTTACGCGCATACGGCGCGCCTGCCTGCCT
>JBEEJL010000272.1:0-3370 GCA_041169175.1 Pseudomonadota bacterium
GCCAATGATTGCGAATGCGAATAGACTTTGGCGATTTTCGTCAATGCGATTTCGTCTTTGCACAATAAATGGTGATGGATGCGCAACACCACTTCGCCGCAAATTTTCAGGGGCGATTCGACCAGCAAATCGAGCGTGCGGCCGATGGCACCTTCGGTCGAGTTTTCTACTGGCACCACACAAAAATCGGCTTCACCTGCTTCCGTCGTGCGGAAAACATTATCAATGGAAGGTTGCGGCAAGGCTTGCGCGGCATGGCCGAATTGCTTCACTGCTGCAGCTTGGCTGAACGTGCCAACTGGGCCGAGATATGCCACCGTCAAAGGTTTTTCCAACGCCAAACAGGCCGACATGATTTCGCGAAATAACAGCGCAGAAGTCTCGTCGGACAAAGGGCCAGGATTGAGTTCTTTAATACGACGCAATACCTGCGCCTCACGGTCGGGGCGATAAGCTACGCCCTTTTTCAAGCGCCCAATGGCCTGCGCTTTTTCCGCGCGCGCGTTAAGCAGCTTGAGCATCTCGGTATCAATCGCATCGATACCGTTACGCAGATTTTGTAATTCGTCGCTCATCTTTTATTCTCGTTTGGCAAGGGTATCGCGCGCACCGATAGCACGCCATTAATCGCCGCTATGCGCGCTACTACCTCATCGCTCGCCGGGCTATCGACATCCACCAAGGTATAAGCCATGTCGCCGCGCGATTTATTAATCATATTGTGGATATTCAATTTCGCGTTGGCCATCGCCGTAGAAATTTGTCCCAGCATATTCGGCACATTGGCATTGGCTATCGCCACTCGATAAGGTGATTCACGCGCCATTTCGACATAGGGGAAATTCACTGCGTTCGCTATGGTGCCATGCTCAAGGAATTCGCGCACCTGATCAACCACCATGATGGCGCAATTGTCTTCTGCTTCTGCCGTCGATGCGCCCAAATGCGGTAAGGCCACGACGCCGGGATGACCAATGAATTTGGCAGCAGGAAAGTCACATATATAGTAGCGCAATTTTTTTTGCGTCAACGCAGCTAACACCGCGTCTTCATTCACGATCCCATCACGGGAGAAATTCAGTAGTACCGCTTCAGGCTTCAACAGCGCAAGTCGCTCGACGTTGATCAGCCCGCGCGTGGCGTCGACAAGTGGAATATGCAAACTGACAAAATCACTTTGTTTCAGCACATCCTCGACGCTATCGGCTTTTTTCACGCTGGCGGGTAAGCGCCAAGCCGCATCGACAGTAATATGTGGATCAAAACCGATCACCTTCATGCCGAGCTTAATCGCGGTGTCGGCGACCAAACTGCCGATAGCGCCGAGGCCAATAATGCCCAGAGTTTTACCCGGCAACTCGGACCCGGCAAATTGTTTCTTCCCCTCTTCCACTTTAGCTTCGAGATCAGGCGCGGCTTTATCCAGCGCATCAACATAGTGTATCGCGGGGACCAGATTGCGCGCAGCGAGGAGCAAGCCAGCCAGCACCAGCTCTTTTACGGCATTGGCATTAGCACCAGGCGCATTGAGCACCGGCACACCGCGCGCGCTCATTTTATCGATGGGAATATTATTGGTGCCCGCGCCGGCACGACCGACCACTTTAACGCTCGCAGGCACATCCATCGCGTGCATATCGTACGAGCGCAGCAGAATGGCGTCAGGATGAGAAATGCTTTTTGCTACGTCGAAATGATCAACTGGCAAGCGATCGAGGCCGATGCTGGCGATTTGGTTCAAAACAAGGATGTGATATTTTTTCACTGGGGATGAAAATAAAAATCAGGCGTTATTTTTTTCGAATTCCTGCATGTAAGCCACCAGCGCTTTGACGCCTTCAAGCGGCATAGCGTTATATATTGATGCGCGCATGCCGCCGACCGAGCGATGGCCTTTGAGTTGCAACAAGCCGCGCGCTTCGGCGCCTTTGACAAACGCATTGTCCATCGCTTCATCGCGCGTGCGGAATACGACGTTCATACGCGAGCGGTCGGATTTTTCCACTTCATTTTTATACAGTTTGCTGTTGTCGATTGCTTCGTAAAGCAATTTGGCCTTGGCGATATTTTTTTGTTCCATTGCCGCCAACCCACCTTGTTCGAGCAACCAGTCAAATACCAAACCGGCGACATAAATGGCAAATGTCGGCGGCGTGTTGTACATGGAGTCGTTTTCCGCCACCGTCTTGTAATCAAACGCTGACGGCGTAGCTGGTAAGGCGTTGCCGAGTAAATCTTCGCGCACGATCACGATAGTCAAACCGGCTGGGCCGATATTTTTTTGCGCCCCGGCGTAAATCAAACCGTACTTCGATACATCAATTACGCGGGACAAAATGTTCGACGACATATCAGCGACTAACGGCACCGCGCCGGTGTCCGGCGTCCAATGATATTCGACGCCACCGATGGTTTCGTTGCTGCAGATGTGAACATAAGCAGCGTCAGCGTTTAATTTCCAACTGGCCTGTTTCGGCATATAAGTGAAATTTTTGTCTTCCGACGTCGCGGCTATATTTACAGTGGAATATTTTTTTGCTTCTTTGATCGATTTTTTTGACCACTCGCCTGTGTTGATAAAATCTATCGAATTTTTTCCGCGCAGCAAGTTCATGGGCACGATGGCGTTCTCACCGATCGCGCCGCCTTGCATAAAAAGAACTTTATAATTATTTTTTATATTCAATAACTTACGCAGACTCGCTTCAGCTTGGTCCGCAATCGAAATAAACTCTTTGCCGCGATGGCTCATCTCCATCACCGACATGCCGCTGCCATGCCAATCGAGCATTTCGTCGCGCACTTTTTCCAGCACTGCCTTAGGCAATACCGCCGGGCCGGCGGAAAAATTAAAGATCTGCGTCACGCTTAGGCTTCCTCTTCTTCTTCCGCGATGCGGCTGATGCCGATAAGTTTTTCGTCCTTGCCGGTGTTGATCAGAGTCACACCTTGCGTTGAACGGCCCATTTCGCGAATCTCTTTGACACGGGTACGAATCAATACGCCGCCATCGGTGATCAACATGATTTGATCATCAGGGCGCACCAAAGTCGCCGCAACGATCTTGCCGTTGCGCGCGCTGGTCTGAATGGCGATCATACCTTGCGTGCCGCGGCCATGACGCGTGTATTCGGTAATCAACGTGCGCTTGCCGAAACCATTTTCTGTCGCGGTCAACACCGATTGCGTTTCGTCTTCTGCCACCAACAGCGCAATGACCGTTTGATCCGCGCCGAGACGCATACCGCGCACGCCGCGCGCGGTGCGACCCATCGGGCGCACATCGTTTTCGTCAAAGCGAACCGCTTTACCCGCATCGGAGAACAACATTACGTCGTGCTTGCCGTCGGTAATCGCGACGCCAATCAGG
>JBEEJL010000273.1:0-5417 GCA_041169175.1 Pseudomonadota bacterium
ACAGTTTTATGGCGACGGGGAGTTTGATGCGTTGCAAGCGGGCTTGCAACGCATCGACAACAGATTCAACCGGACTTAATTTTGCGGGAAACATAATATCCCCCAACAATGGCGATGCTTAAATCTACCCTTTAGCTATGAATGCAATTTGATCTGCATCAAACAATTAACCGCGTAAATCGTTGACTAAAGCCTCGCGCGACACGGGATCAATTTCGTCAATGAGAATTTGGTATTTCGGGTGATCGACGCCCATGCCAACATCTGCGCCGGCTTTGAGCGCGGCGACCATTTCACGGGTGAGTTCAAAACGCAGAAAGTGTACCGAGGAGGTTTTACCTTCACGGTCGCGCTCCATGTCTTCGTCGGCAATCGCATACACGCGGTTAAAACCCAGCACGCGCACCCAAACTTTATCTTCCACGCCGACCAGTTTCGACAGCGCGACTTTGCGCTCATCAACGTCGGTGTATTCGATCAGCATGGTGGCTTTCCAGTTGCTGCCTTCGGGAATCAGCGGGTTGTAAGCGCTGAGTTCTTCTTCGATACCTTCATCTTCAAAAATCTTTTCAATGCGCAACATCTCTTGCACTTGATAGCGGATGGTCAGCTCGTCTTCAAATAACAAGGTGACGTGGTTGCCCAAATGCAGAGTACGATTTTTTTTGTGCGCGATAACTTTGGCGCGAAAATCTTTGCGCGCCTTGGCGTAGGCTTCGAGGGTCATCAAACTGTCGCGGGTAATAGCCATGATTATTTCCTGTAATTAAAGTCCGTAGGCGATGCGAATTAACGTTAAGGGATGCTGCTTTTCCGTTTTGGTGCCCATGCCTTGCAAAATGTGGCGGCCGGCGATGGCGCAATCAGAGCTGACGTAATCCGGCTCGGTATTCGCCATCGCTTTGAATACCGGTTTGCCGATTTTCATCGACATATCAAAGTATTCTTTTTTCACGCCCCAAGTGCCGTCATGTCCTGCACATCTCTCTACGGTATTGACTGTTGTGTCAGGCACAAGTTGCAGCATCTCGCGCGTCTTCTGACCTAAATTTTGCACGCGCAAATGACATGGGATGTGATATGAGACTTTGCCTAATGGTTTTTTGAAATCAGTCTTGAGTAAACCATCGGCTTTGCGTAGCATGAAATATTCGAACGGATCGAACATCGCTTCCGCTACCGCTTTTACGTCGGCATCGTCAGGGAACATCGAGGGCAATTCGGCTTTGTACATCAGCGTGCAAGATGGCACGGCGGTGAGAATGGCGTAACCCGCTTTGGCTAATTTTGCCAAGTGAGGAATATTTTTTTCCTTCAACGCTTTCACCCCTTCCAGATCGCCCAGCTCAAATTTCGGCATGCCGCAGCAGGCTTCTTTCTCTACCAGCGCATGCGGGATTTCGTTGTGGTTCAAAATTTTCACCAAGTCGTGACCAATACCTGGTTCGTTGTAATTGACGTAACAGGTCGCGTAAATCGCGACTTTGCCAGGGGTATTTTTGCCGTCGCGCACCGGCCAGCTTGCGCTCGGCTGCATGGTGCTGCGGAATTTTTTGCTATCGTATTCGGGCAGTTGGCGGTCTTTGTGCACTTCGAGCACGCTCTCAATTAGCTTGCGCGTGACTGGAGTTTTGTTCACTTTGTTGACGACGTGTACGACGACCGGAATGCTGGCGAGCTTGCCCATGATGTCGGTGCTGGCGAGCATTTTGTCGCGAAATTTCGCGCCGCCATTTTTGTATTTGATTGCTTTGGCACGCAACATTAAATGCGGAAAGTCGATATTGAATTGATGCGGCGGCACGTACGGACATTTGGTCATGAAACACATGTCGCACAAATAACATTGATCAACGACGTCCCAATAAACCGTTTTCGGCACGGTATCGAGTTCGTTGGAAGGACTCTCGTCGATCTTGTCGAACAGTAACGGGAACGCATTACATAAATTAAAACAGCGGCGGCAGCCGTGACAAATATCGAACACGCGATGCATTTCTGCCATCACGGAATTCTCGTCGTAAAACTCCGGATTATGCCAATCCAGCGGGTGACGTGTGGGTGCTTCGAGGCTGCCTTCGCGGGTCATAGTGTTTCCTGAATTTATTAGTAACAAAGGCGAAGAGGTTGTCTTCGCCTTTGCTGGTTTACAACTTAGATTTACTACTTAGTCAGCAAGGGCGTCCAGAGCTTTCTGGAAACGGTTCGCATGTGAGCGTTCCGCTTTTGCCAGTGTCTCGAACCAGTCGGCGATTTCTTCAAAGCCTTCACCGCGTGCGGTTTTGGCCATGCCTGGGTACATATCGGTGTATTCGTGTGTCTCACCGGCAATCGCAGCTTTCAAATTATTGCGACTGGAACCAATTGGCAAATCGGTAGCAGGATCGCCAACGGATTCCATGTATTCCAAATGACCGTGCGCGTGGCCGGTTTCGCCTTCTGCGGTAGAGCGGAAAACTGCCGCTACGTCGTTCTGGCCTTCAACGTCGGCTTTTGCTGCGAAATACAAATAGCGACGATTGGCTTGGGATTCGCCGGCGAAGGCGGCTTTCAGATTGTCATGCGTTTTTGTGCCTTTGAGTTTCATGTGAGTCTCCTGATAAAAATAGTTATGTAAATCAATAAGTTACTAAAATATAAGGGAAATAAGCAAAGAGAAAAGGTTGTGCTACAGATGACTAGACAACGTCTAAATCATAAGTTCAGTATAGGACAGGATTACTGGAAGCTCAAGCCTAAATTAATTATGACGAAGAAGCTTCCGGCAAAATGATTTCAGGCTTAGTCGCTTCTTTCGCATCACTACGCATGCCCAAATGGGTTCGTTTGTTGCGCTGATTTTGTCCGCGCAAATAAACAAACAATTCGTTCAACGCTTGCTTATACACATCGCGCTTGAATTCGATCACGCTTTCCATCGGAATCCAATACTCATGCCAGCGCCAGGCGTCGAATTCCGGATGCGCACTCGCGCGCAACTTGACGTCGGAATCGCGGCCAACCAGACGCAGCAAATACCAGATTTGTTTTTGTCCGCGATAGCTGCCGCGCCACTCGCGCCGCACCCAATGCGCGGGCACGTCGTAGTGCAGCCACGAACGGGTGCGCCCGAGGATTTGCACATGCTGCGGCAGCAGGCCGGTCTCTTCTTCCAGCTCGCGATACATCGCCTGTTCGGGCGATTCGCCGTGGTTGATGCCACCCTGCGGAAACTGCCACGAATGCTCTTTAATACGCTTGCCCCAAAATACTTCGTTCTTGGCATTGCATAACACAATGCCAACGTTGGGGCGATATCCGTCCCTGTCAATCATGATGGCACTACCTAATAATCAGTTACCCCGATTTTTTCACATTTCGGCCTGCATTAAAAGACATGGACAGGCGTCTGCGAAAATAGCTGAATAAAAAGATGGCCTTGCATCAAGGCTATCAAACGTCTAAATGTATAACTAATTGATTATATTAAAGTTTTATTATCGGCCCGGTGAACAATATGGGACCGCTCGGTTGGCCCGTTGGCGAGCCGCCTTTCGGCTCGAGCAAAAACGTGAAGAGCAAGTCATCACGGTGTCGAAAGACGAAAGCCGTGCCGATGGTTTGTTGCTACGCTATACCGAAGCATTGAAATTAACCAAACATGCACAAGCGAAAGACTACACCAACCAGCTACTGCGTATTCCAGCGCAGTTGACCACCCGTACCGGTCCAAATTGACCACATTTCGCATTTCCGCTGGTTCTGACAAGTCTGCTTATTAACGTTGAGCGTCCGCACTAGAGAATTTTCTTTTATGTCAAAACGGCCAAGAGCTGACGGTTGATCATTCGGCGCATTGCGGTCGTTCGATGATAAAATTCACTTAAGCAATAGGCTAGAAAAACATTTGAGCTTTGCCCCATAATTCAACAATGGTCGAACATCGCCAAAGGAAGCAATATGGTATTCGGTGTTTATCGCAGTTCGATCCTTGCATTAGCTTTAATCATCAGCGGGTGTGCAACCGTTCATCAAGGCGTCCCATCGAAATCATCCATAGTTGCTGGAGCATCCATATCACCCCCGTTCACGGCAGGGCCGCGGATTGATCTGACGACGCTTGATCGCGACATGGTTGGGCACCGGGCGCAGATACTGGTTCTGGGCACCGTGCATCTGAACGAGTTGCCGCAAGGCTTCAACCCCGCATCGCTGGAAGGCGTGCTAAATCGGCTAGCAGTGTTCAGGCCGGACATCATTACCATTGAGACTGAGTCCGGCGAGGAATGTGATCTCGCTGCGCGCCACCCTGCAAAGTACGGTACCAATTATTGCGCCCCCACCGACGCGGCGATGACAGCCACCGGCTTGGACGTTCCCGCCGCCATGGCCGAAGTGGACAAGACGCTCAAGGCTTGGCCTGCACAACCGACGCCGCTGCAGCGGCGGCGCCTCGCCGCGCTGTTTCTGGCGACGAACGACCGCGCTTCTGCCTACGTGCAGTGGCTGCAGTTGCCCGAGGCGGAGCGCCACGCCGGCGATAGCTTGAATGCTGCTCTGGTGGAGATGCTCGCAGAGATCGGGAAACGCAACAACGAGAACTACCAGTTGGCCGCGCGCCTGGCCGCGCAGCTGCGTTTGCAGCGGCTTTACGCCGTCGACAACCATACCGGTGACCGCATCGATGTGCCAGATATCAAAGCGTTCGTCCGGTCGATCGAGGCGGCCTGGGCTGCGAGCGGTGCGGCGTTGAAAGAGCTCGTGAAACGGCAGGAAGTCCTATCGCAGGCCCCCGACCTGCTACCTCTGTACCGCGATGTCAACAACCCGAAAGGCCTAAAGGCGCTTGCCGAGGCCAACGTCGCTGCGGCCATGCGGGCAAAGTCACCGGAAGGCTATCCACAGATTTGGGTTGCCGGCTGGGAAATTCGCAACCTGCGCATGGTCGCCAACATCCGCGAAACCTTCCGCGAACGTCCCGGTGCTCGCGTTCTGTCCATCGTCGGGGCCTCGCACAAGCCGTGGTTCGACGCCTGGCTTGGCCAACTGCAGGGCGTGGACACCATCGACGTTGCAGATGTACTGAAGTGAGGCGATGACAGAGTCGAAAAGGGTCGTGTCTTTCAATTCGCAAACGCGCGGCATAAAACAATGGAAGTGAAACGCGACTCAAGGAAGTTTTTTCAGAAAAATTGACTGCCCGCTTTTTGACACTCTAAATATCGCCTTTGGGGCGATTTAGTCGATCTGACCGCTTGCCTCGCTCATAGCGGACTGTTCAGCGCAAACATTTTTTGGGTGACACAGATTCAAAGATGACGCGGGGCGTCCATTCGGTCATGCAAAATCCGAATGATGGCGATGCCGTAATCGGTGATGCAGAAATAGATCGCATGCTGTCCCATGCGGCTACGACGATAGCCTTTGCGAATATCATC
>JBEEJL010000274.1:0-4374 GCA_041169175.1 Pseudomonadota bacterium
AGGCAGCTTGCGCTTGCCAGAGTACACGTCCGCACTAGGAGAACGGAGGCGGTGCTGCAAAATCACTTCTATTAACCGATTCAAGTTCGTACGCTGTTTCGTTGCAAACGCTTTGGCATAAGCCAACAGGAATCTTTAATGTCGACGATGGTTTTCATGGGTGCACTATACAGATTTGTGTATTTAACTTCAGCCCGCCAAGATGGGTGCAACCCATCGTCTTTTGCGTTAAAGCACCATCATAGCAAACTGGCACCCGCGCATGACGGATTACACTCATCCCATATACAAACTCTATAAATAATTGAATATAATCAAAAAGTTAAAACGATAACTTTTATTTGCAAGCATTGAACCAACGAATGAATTGATTGACAAACTGACATCATCGGCAATATCATCAAAAGATGACTAAAGCCGATAAAATTCTCGACAAAATGCGCCGAAATCCCAGAGATTGGCGCATTGAAGATTTGGAATCATTGGCCGCTCGACATGGATTGGAAGTGCGTAAACCCGGCGGTAGTCATGCGATATTTTTTCATGTTTTGAGCGGGCGACAATTATCGGTTCCGGCCAAGCGACCGATCAAACCTGTTTATGTATCCGCATTTATCGCGTTACTTGATGAAATTGGAGACGCTTATGAGTAAAACCAAGTTTGAAGATTTTCCTTTTGATCTTCGGCCTCTTTCAAAAGCTGAAGGCGGCGGCTGGCTGATTACCTGGCCGGATTTACCCGGCTGCATGAGCGACGGTGACACGCCTGAAGAAGCGATCGGTAATGGGCGCGATGCGTTTAAGGCATGGATGTCGGTTAGACAAAAAAATCTGAAGCTATCGGCGCCTAAGCCGACAATCAGCGCGAGCAAACCTGCACGTTTTGTATTGCGCACGCCCAAGAGTTTGCATGCGCGTCTGGCGGCCAAAGCTGAAGAGGAAGGCGTATCGATCAACACGCTGGTAACGGCATTTATTGCAGAAAGCCTTGGAGCTAAACCCAATCATTGAAGGAAATGCTGGGCTTATCAGCGCCAGCCTACGTCGCTTTAGAGCAATGAAATGCCTATACGAAAAGCGTTTTCTTCGGCGGGGGCGATAATTGTTCGGCTAATTTTTGCGCTTCGGCGAAATTAATGGTGCCTTCGTAAATTGCGCGGCCGGTTATTGCGCCGCTGATGCCTTCTAATTCCACTGCGCATAATTGGCGGATGTCATCGAGGTTGGTGATGCCGCCGCTGGCGATGACGGGGACTAATAATTCGCGTGCGAGTTTTACTGTGGCGTCGATGTTGACGCCGTTCATCATGCCGTCGCGGCCGATGTCGGTGTAGATGATGGCTTCGACGCCGTAGTCTTGAAATTTTTTCGCTAAATCCAACACGTCATGGCCAGTCAATTTGCTCCAACCATCGACGGCGACTTTGCCGTCTTTCGCGTCGAGGCCGACGATGACGTGGCCGGGGAATGCGTCGCAGGCGTCGTGTAAAAAGCCGGGGTTTTTCACTGCGGCGGTGCCGATGATGACGTAGGTGATGCCGCTGTCGAGATATTTTTCTATGGTGTCGAGATCACGAATACCGCCGCCGAGTTGCACCGGAATGTCTGCGCCAACCGCGTCGGTGATGGCTTTAATCGCGTCGCGATTTTTCGGCTTACCTGCGAATGCGCCGTCGAGATCGACCAGATGCAAGCGCTTCGCGCCTTGCGCCAGCCAATGTTTGGCCATCGCACCCGGATCTTCGGAAAACACCGTGGCGTCATTCATGTCGCCTTGCTTGAGTCGCACGCAGTGGCCGTCTTTTAAATCAATTGCAGGAATAAGTATCATGATAGGAAATTAAATTACGGATTCCATTGAATGAAGTTGCGATAAAGGGTGAGACCGGCGTTGGAGCTTTTTTCCGGGTGAAACTGGGTGGCGAAAATATTATCTTTGGCGACGGCGCTGGTAAAGGCGTCGGGGAAATCCGTCGTCGCTACCGTGTCCGAACTATTTTTCGGTTGCGCAAAATAACTGTGCACAAAATAAAAGCGCGATTGATCGGGGATGCCGCGCCAGAGCGGATGGTCTTGCGCGTAGTTCACTTCGTTCCAACCCATGTGCGGAATTTTCAGCGGGCGATCTAAACCATCGGTCGCGCCTTTCACGTCGAAGCGCGCGACTTTACCGGCGAAAATGCCGAGGCCGGGCAAGTTGCCGCCTTCTTCTGAACTTTGAAATAACATTTGCAAACCCATGCATACGCCGAGAAAAGGTTTGTTGCGCGCCGCTTCGATGACTGTGTCGCGCAAACCGAATTCATCCAAGCCTGCCATGCACCCCGCCATCGCGCCTTGGCCGGGGAACACCACGCGATCAGCGCGCGCGACATCTTGCGGCTTGCTGGTGACATAGACTTCGTCTTCCGGCGAGGCGTGATGCAAGGCCTTGGCGACGGAGCGCAAATTGCCCATGCCGTAATCGATGACAGCGATGCGAGTCATACTTGATTTAATTGAATAATTTTTTTCACGTCAAAAAGATCTACAAACTACCTTTGGTCGAGGGCATCATGCCGACCGAACGCGCATCCATTTCCACCGCCATGCGCAAGGCACGGCCGAAGGCTTTGAAAATCGTTTCCGATTGGTGATGCGAATTGTCGCCGCGCAAATTGTCGATGTGCAAGGTCACCAGCGCGTGATTGACAAAGCCCTGGAAAAATTCGTGGAACAAATCGACATCGAACTCGCCCACATGCGAGCGCGTAAACGGCACATGGAATTCGAGACCGGGACGACCGGAGCAATCGATCACGACGCGCGACAAGGCTTCGTCGAGCGGAACATAGGCATGCCCATAACGACGGATGCCTTTTTTGTCGCCGATGGCTTTGATGAAAGCTTGGCCGAGGGTGATGCCGATGTCTTCGACCGTGTGATGCGCGTCGATATGCAAATCACCTTTCGCGCTGATGTCGAGGTCGAATAAACCGTGACGCGCGATCTGGTCCATCATGTGGTCGAGAAACGGGATGCCGCTGGCGAGCTTGGAAACGCCCGTGCCATCGAGATTGATCGTGACGGAAATCTGCGTTTCCAGGGTATTGCGATTAACTTGGGCCGTGCGCATGCGAATCTCTTGGAAGTGTGGAGGGTTTTTATAGTGTCAGGCTTTGTTGCAAAGCCGACAGAAATTGTTGGTTCTCGTTGGGTGTGCCGATAGTAATGCGTAAACAGTTTGCCAAAAATGGGTGGGCGCTATGCAAATTTTTTACCAATATAGCACGGGATTTGAGGCCGTCAAATACAGCCGGGCCGTCCTTCACCCGCAGCAAAATAAAGTTCGCCTGAGAAGCATAGGCCGTCACGCCCGGCATTGCAACCAATGCAGCGTGCATGTTTGCTCTTTCGGCGACGATGGCGGCGGCTTGTTGCTGCAAAACATCGGCGTGTTTCAGCACGGCGCTAGCGACGGCCTGGGTGAGAATATTGATGTTGTAGGGCAAGCGCAGTTTATCCAGCTCGTGAACCAAATCGGGGCGGCCGACGAGAAAACCCAAGCGCAAACCGGCCAAGCCCAATTTCGACACGGTACGCATAATGGCTAAATTGGGGAATTCACTCAGGCGCGGCATAAACGACTCGGGGGAAAACGCGTAATACGCTTCATCGACCACCACCAAACCATTCGACGCGCGAATAATTTTTTCAATTGAATCAGCGTCGAATAAATTACCCGTTGGGTTATTTGGATACGCGATGAAAATCAACGCTGGTTGATGTTGCGCTATCGCCGCTAAAGTCGCATCGAGATCGAGCGAAAAATCCGGCTTGAGCGGCACGCCGACATAATTCAAACCGCAAAACGTCGCAATCATTTTGAACATGACAAAGCCAGGCTCAACTGATAATAGCGTGGCGTTTTTATGCAAAGCCATGGCGAGAATCTGAATGATTTCGTCCGAACCATTACCAAGCAGCAAATCCATGTCGGCGGGAATGTTCATGGCTACGCGTAATTGTTGTTTCAGTTGCGCGGCAGAAGGATCGGGATAGCGATTGATGCTGGCGTCGTAGGCAAGTTGGGCGATTTCATCGCGCAAAGCTACTGGCAATGGATACGGATTCTCCATCGCATCGAGCTTGATCATGCCGCTTGAAGGAGGCACATGGTAGGCGTTGATGGCGCGGATTTCTTCGCGGATGAGGTTTTGTAATTTCATAAGGTCAAAAACTTAACCACAGAGACACAGAGGCACAGAGAAAAGCAAAACCTTGTCATTCTGAGAATTAGATTTTGTAATTTCATAAGGTCAAATACCTAACCACAGAGACACAGAGAAAAACAAATTCACTTTATCCCTTGTCATTCTGAGGGCGTAGCCCGAA
>JBEEJL010000275.1:0-4120 GCA_041169175.1 Pseudomonadota bacterium
GCTTTTCCCATGACTAAGTATATTTTTGTGACCGGTGGCGTCGTGTCCTCTTTGGGCAAGGGAATCGCCGCCGCTTCCCTCGCCGCTATCCTCGAATCGCGCAAAATCAAAGTAACCATGATGAAGCTGGATCCCTACATCAATGTAGATCCCGGCACCATGAGTCCGTTTCAACACGGCGAAGTATTTGTCACCGAAGACGGCGCAGAAACCGATTTGGATTTAGGCCATTACGAGCGTTTCATCCGCGCCAAAATGACCCGGCGGAATAATTTCACCACCGGTCAGATCTACGAAAACGTCATCAAGCGTGAACGCCGTGGCGATTATCTCGGCGGCACGGTGCAAGTGATTCCGCATATCACCGACGAAATTAAACTGAATATCAAAGCCGGTGCGGGCGATGCCGATGTCGCGATTGTCGAAATCGGCGGCACGGTGGGCGATATTGAATCGTTGCCGTTCCTCGAAGCGATACGCCAAATGGGTTTTGAAAATGGGCGCAATAATTCTTGCTACATTCATCTGACCTTGGTGCCGTATCTGCCCACCGCAGGCGAAATCAAAACTAAGCCAACGCAACACTCAGTCAAAGAATTGCGCGAAATCGGTATTCAGCCCGACATATTATTGCTGCGCGCGGACCGAAAAGTGCCGGATGACGAACGGCGCAAGATTGCGTTGTTTACCAACGTCGTGCAGGAAGCCGTTATTTCCGCCTATGATACCGATTGTATTTACAAAATCCCCGGCATTTTGCACGACCAGATGCTGGATGAAATTGTTTGCCATAAGCTCGGCATCATCGCGCCTGCCGCCGATTTATCCGAATGGAAAAAATTAGTCTTCGCGCTCGAACATCCGGGTAATGAGGTCAATATCGCGATGGTCGGCAAATATGTTGATCTGACCGAATCGTATAAATCGCTCACCGAAGCACTGACCCACGCGGGAATGCACACCAGCACTAAAGTGAATATTCATTATATTGATTCAGAAAATATCGAGCGCGATGGCGTAGGTACGCTGGCCGGTATGGATGCCATTTTAGTCCCCGGTGGTTTTGGCAAGCGGGGCGTCGAAGGCAAAATTGCCGCGATTCAATTCGCGCGCGATTACAAAATTCCGTATCTCGGTATTTGTTTAGGTATGCAACTCGCCGTGATTGAATACGCGCGCCATGTCGCCGGTTTGGAAAACGCCAACAGCACCGAGTTCGATGCCGATACGCAAAACCCGGTCGTAGCCCTTATTACCGAATGGCAAAATCGTGATGGCAAAGTCGAACAACGCGACGTCAATTCCAATCTGGGCGGCACCATGCGCCTCGGTGCGCAGCCTTGCGCCGTCGAGCCGAACACGCTCGCCTATCGCATTTACGCCAAGACTGAAGTCAGCGAACGCCATCGTCATCGCTACGAAGTGAACAATCATTATTTGCCCCGCCTGGAAAAAGCCGGCTTGAAAGTCAGCGCACTGACGGTAGCTGAAAAATTATGTGAAATGGTTGAGCTAAAAGATCATCCGTGGTTTTTCGGCTGTCAGTTCCATCCGGAATTCGCCTCGACACCGCGCGAAGGCCATCCGTTATTTATTTCGTATATTGAAGCGGCCGTTGAACACGCGCGCAGCCGCGCGACCACGCTGACGGCCCCGACTAAATTCAGCACCCATCGTTAAGAAACCAATATGAAACTTTGCCATTTTGAAGCGGGACTGGATAAACCTTTATTCCTGATTGCCGGCCCGTGTGTGATCGAGTCGCGCCAAATGGCGCTCGATACCGCCGGTCAACTTAAGGAAATCTGCGCGTCGCTCGGCATTCCGTTTATTTACAAATCGTCTTACGATAAAGCCAACCGCAGCTCGGGCAAATCGTTTCGCGGCTTGGGTATCGACGAAGGTTTGGACATTCTCGCCGAGGTGAAAAAACAAATCGGTGTGCCAGTGTTGACCGACATTCATTCTATAGACGAAATCGAACAAGTCGCTAGCGTAGTCGATGTATTGCAAACGCCAGCGTTTTTGTGCCGCCAAACCGATTTCATTCACGCCGTCGCTAAATCCGGCAAGCCGGTGAATATTAAAAAAGGCCAGTTCCTCGCGCCGGGCGATATGAAAAACGTGGTCGATAAAGCGCGCGAAGCCAGCGGCAGCGCCAGCATTATGGTGTGCGAGCGCGGTGTGAGTTTCGGTTACAACAATTTAGTCTCAGACATGCGCTCGCTGGCGATTATGCGTGAGACCAACTGCCCAGTTGTATTCGACGCGACGCATTCGGTGCAATTGCCCGGTGGTCAGGGTGATCGTAGCGGCGGGCAGCGCGAGCATGTGCCCGTCCTCGCGCGCGCAGCCGTCGCGGTCGGCATCGCGGGAATATTTATGGAGACGCATCCCGATCCATCGAAGGCGATGTCGGATGGACCGAACGCATGGCCACTCGGCATGATGAAAAATTTGCTCAGCACGTTGAAAGAGATTGATACGCTGGTGAAGCGTTACGGATTCGCCGAACAAAAGTTATGATTCATCATATTGTCTTATTTAAACTCAAATCGGGCATCGAAAAAAATAGTGAAGTAGTGCAGCAAGCCATCGCCGCAATGAAAGGTTTGCCAACTCAAGTGCCGCAGATTCGCCAATGGACTAGTGGCGAAAATTTTACGCAGCGCGCAGTGGCTTATGATTTCGGTTTGTACTCAACCTTTGATAATCAAACCGATTTCGCCGCTTATGCGACGCATGCGGAGCATATGAAAGTGATCGAGATGTGGCGCGCGATTAGCGAGTGGAATATCTGTGATTTTACCGATTAAAGCATTGTTAAAAAATTCAATTAAATCAAATAGTTAAGGAATAATAATCATGAGCGCCATTGTCGATATTATCGCCCGCGAAATTCTCGATTCACGCGGCAATCCCACTGTTGAGGCCGACGTATTATTAGAGTCCGGCGTGATGGGTCGTGCGGCCGTTCCGTCCGGCGCATCGACCGGCTCGCGCGAAGCGATTGAATTGCGCGATGGCGACAAGCAACGCTACTTCGGCAAAGGCGTGATGAAAGCGGTCGAACATGTGAACACGGAAATTTGCGAAGCGCTGATCGGCCTCGACGCCAGCGAACAAGCGCAGCTCGACAATATCATGATCGAACTCGACGGCACCGAAAACAAAGCACGTCTCGGCGCGAACGCGATTCTCGCGGTGTCACTCGCCATCGCCAAAGCTTCTGCCGAAGAAAGTCATTTGCCCTTGTATCGTTACCTCGGCGGCTCGGCCGGTATGCAATTGCCGGTGCCGATGATGAACGTCATCAACGGCGGTGCGCACGCCAACAACGGCCTCGACATGCAAGAGTTCATGATCATTCCCGTTGGCGCAAAAAGTTTTCGTGAAGCCTTGCGTTGCGGCGCTGAAATTTTCCACACGCTGAAAAAAATTATCGACAAGCAAGGCATGTCCACCAGCGTCGGTGATGAAGGCGGCTTCGCACCCAATCTGCCGAATAATGAGGCAGCGTTAAAATTAGTTATGCAAGCAATTGAAACCGCCGGTTACGCGCCCGGCACCGATGTCGCGATTGGTCTTGATTGCGCCGGTTCGGAATTTTTCAAAAATGGAAAATACGAATTGCACGCCGACAAACTCTCGCTCACCAGCAAAGAGTTCACCGATTACTTGGCGACGTGGGTGGATAAATATCCGATTATTTCCATCGAAGACGGCATGGGCGAACAAGATTGGGAAGGCTGGAAAATCCTCACCCAGCGTCTTGGCAAAAATGTGCAAATCGTCGGTGACGACGTATTCGTCACCAACACCAAAATTTTGCGCGAAGGCATCAAGCAAGGCATCGCCAATTCCATTTTGATTAAAATCAATCAGATCGGCACGCTGACGGAAACTTTCGCTGCTATCGAAATGGCAAAGCGCGCGGGTTACACCTCGGTTATCTCGCATCGTTCCGGCGAAACCGAAGACAGTGCGATTGCCGACATTGCCGTCGGCTCCAACGCACTACAAATCAAAACCGGCTCGCTGTCACGCTCGGATCGCATGGCGAAATACAACCAACTGTTGCGTATCGAAGAAGAATTGGGCGATGTCGGCACCTACCCGG
>JBEEJL010000276.1:0-3556 GCA_041169175.1 Pseudomonadota bacterium
CAGAAACCGACAAAGAAGGGAATGCCTGCCATGGAAAACATAATGAACAGCATCACGGCAGCGAACCACGGCGAGCGTTTGTTCAGGCCGCGAAAATCGTCCAGATCATCAGCCTCAAAACCCGCGCGCGATAACATGATGACCATACCGAACGCGCCGAGTGACATCAACACGTAAGCGATGACATAAAACATCGCTGAGCTATAACCGTTAATACTGCCGGCCAAAATACCGAGCAACATAAAGCCCATGTGCGAAATAGTGGAATACGCCAGCATACGCTTGATGTTGGTTTGCGCGATCGCGGTGAAATTACCGATCGCCATCGATAGCAAAGCCATTATCATCAGCAGGCTTTGCCAATCGGATACCAATCCTTGCAAGCCGGAAACCAGCAGGCGCATAGTGAAACCAAACGCGGCGAGTTTAGGCGCGGTGCCGATGAATAAGGTAATCGCCGTCGGCGCGCCGTGATAAACGTCGGGCACCCACATATGAAATGGCACGGCACCGAGTTTGAATGCCAATCCGGCGACAACAAATACCAAACCGAAAACCAGCAAAGATTTATTCGCCGTGCCTGCCTGAATCGCAGCAGAAATTTTTGCCAGATCGAGTGAGCCGGTGGCGCCGTAGAGCATCGACATACCGTACAAAAGCAAACCGGAAGCCAAGGCGCCGAGAATAAAATATTTCATCGCCGCTTCGGTGGCTTTAGCGGAATCGCGCTGTAGCGCGACCAAAGCATACAAACTCAAAGCGAGTAGTTCGAGGCCTAAATATAGCGTGAGGAAATGACTGGCGGATACCATCACCATCATGCCAAGCAAAGCGAATAACAGCAGAGTAAAAAACTCGCCGCGGAATAAGCCGCGCTGAGCAATATAGTCGCGTGAATAAACCAATACGACACTGACAGTGATGTACAACAGGATTTTTAAAATATCCGACATCGCGTCATCGACGAACATGCCATTGAACGTGAATACCGGTTGGCGCGCGAAGGTATAGATAGTCAGCGCGGCACAACCGGCGACGGTGATTTGGCTCAAAGTATAGATACGCGCGCGGTTGCGCTCGTCAATAAACAAATCAGCAATCAAAATCAGCGACACCATCATCAGCAGGAAAATTTCCGGCAAGGCAGGCATCAAGTTAGGGGCAATAAAATTCGTCATCTTATTTCTTTATCTCGGTACTTTGCTTTTCGCCACATGGCGCGTCAGGTCATTGACAGAGGTATGCATCACATCGGTATAGGGCTTGGGGTAAATACCCATGCTGAGTACGGCAACGGCCAGCAGCGCGAGGAAAATAAATTCGCGTTTGTTCACGTCTTTGAGTTCGGCCACGTGATGGTTGGCGACTTCGCCGAAGATGACGCGCTTTACCATCCACAATGTATAGGCTGCGCCAAAAATCAAGGTCGTTGCGGCGAGCATAGCGAACCAGAAATTTACTTTGACTGCAGCGAGGATGACCATGAATTCGCCGATGAAACCGCTGGTGCCGGGCAAGCCAGCATTGGCCATAGCGAACAGCACCATAAAGGCGGCGAAGATCGGCATAGTGTTAGCCACGCCGCCGTAAGCGGAAATCTCACGCGAATGGACGCGGTCGTATAACACGCCGATGCAGAGGAACATGGCGGCGGAAATAAATCCGTGCGAAATCATTTGCACCAGCGCGCCTTCTACACCAAGTGCGCTGAACATAAAAAGTCCAAGCGTGACAAAACCCATGTGTGAAATTGACGAATACGCGACGAGTTTTTTCATATCTTTTTGTACCAACGCGACCAGACCGATATACACAATCGCGATAAGCGAAATCGCAATCACATACGGCGCAAGTGTATGACTCGCGTCAGGCGCGATCGGCATATTGAAACGCATGAAGCCGTATCCGCCGATTTTCAGCGTAATGGCGGCCAAGACCACCGAGCCGCCGGTCGGCGCTTCAACGTGTGCGTCGGGCAACCAGGTATGCACCGGCCACATCGGAACCTTCACTGCGAATGACATAAAAAATGCAATAAAAACAAATACTTGTGCAGACAGCGTCAAAGGCAATCTATGGAACACCAGAATTTCGAACGTCTGGCCGGCTTGGAAATATAAATAGATGAACGCAGCGAGCATCAACAGCGAGCCGAGCAAGGTATAAAGAAAAAATTTCACTGCGGCATAAACGCGATTCGGCCCGCCCCACACGCCAATGATGAGGAACATCGGTATCAGCATGGCTTCGAAGAACACGTAGAACAACATTGCATCCAGCGCAGCGAAGGTACCGTTGATCAGGCCGGACATGATGAGAAACGCGGCGAGATATTGCGCGACTTTTTCGGTGATGACTTGCCATGCCGCGATCACCACCAACAAAGTGGTGAAGCTGTTTAACAAGATGAACCAAAGCGAAATGCCGTCGATGCCTAGGTGGTAGTTGATATTGAAACGCGCTATCCAAGGTTTCATTTCGCTAAATTGCATCGCGCTAGTGGCGGAATTAAATCCAGTGTAGAGCGGAATCGTAATCAAAAAACTAAGAAGCGCGCCGATCAAGGCAATCTTGCGCGCAAGCGGCGCGTTGCGATCAGAGCCGGTGGCGAGCACGATCAAGCCAAATAAAATCGGCAACCAAATCGACAAACTTAATAAAGGCAAACCTGACATATTATTTTCTTTGTTCTTAAGCGCGTTTTAGCCAAAGGAAAGCCGCAACACCGATAATCATGACAAACGCATAGTGATAAATAAATCCGGTTTGCCCACGACGCGCGACGGTAGAAAACCAGCCGATAAGTTTCGCGCTGCCGTTCACCATTAGACCGTCGATAATCGTCACATCGCCGAAGCGCCATAAGCCACTGCCTAATTTGCGCGCGCCATTGGCGAAAAACCAATCGTTGAATTTGTCGAAATAATATTTATTGTCGAGCAAGGTATAAAGCGGGCTAAAAGTCTGTTTGAACCATGCGGGTATCGCAGGTTTTTTCAAATAGAACAGCCATGCGCAAAACACACCCAGCGCTGCCAACTCAAACGGCAAGTGAATCACGCCCTGCATCGCCATACCGCCAGGTCCGTGATGCTCGCTAAATAATTTAGCCATCTCCGGCATCACGTCATGCCTTGGCGCAACTGCAATCACATTATTGAAAAAGCCGCCGAACAACATCGGCTCAATCGTCAGCCAGCCAATCAGCACCGAAGGAATCGCCAGCAACACCAGCGGCAGCCAAACCACCCAAGGCGATTCGTGCGGCACGCCGCCATGGTGGCCGTGATCATCATGCGCATGATCGTCGTGCGCATCATGTGCGGCATGCGTATCAAAGCGCGGCGCGCCATGGAACACCATAAAATACATGCGGAAGGAATAGAACGCAGTAACAAACACGCCCGCCATCACGGCGAAATAGGCGAAACCTGCGCCCGGAATATGCGAGAAATGTACGGCCTCGATAATACTGTCTTTGGAAAAGAAGCCGGAGAAACCGGGGAAGCCTATCAACGCCAATGAGCCGAGCAGCGAAGTGATCCAAGTAATCTTC
>JBEEJL010000277.1:0-12140 GCA_041169175.1 Pseudomonadota bacterium
CTTGCTCGTTACCGCCGCGACGATCTATATGTCGCTGGTCGGCCCGCAAGGTTTGCTCAACGTCGCCACAGCGTCGCATAACAACACGCAGAATCTCATCAAGCGCCTGACCAAAATTCGCGGCGTCACGCAAAAATTCAGTGCGCCGAATTTTCACGAAGCCGTGCTGCAATTTCCGATTGATGCAGCGGATGTTTTAACTGCACTGGAAGCTCAAGGCATTATCGGCGGCCTCGCGCTGAAATCTTTTTACCCCGAGCTTGGCAATTGCGTTTTGCTCTGCGCGACGGAAACCAAAACCGACGCTGACATTGAGCGTTTCGGCCTGGCGCTGGAAAGCGTATTATTGTCACAGCGCAAACCACTCGCTGCCGCATCTAAATAAATTCTCATTTTTTCTCAACAACAATCAGGAGATTCACCATGGCAACCGTCACCCTTCGCGGCACCCCGATTAATGTTTCCGGCAACCTGCCGCAAAAAGGCCAAACCGCGCCGGACTTTTCCCTCTGCGCCGTCGATATGGCAGACAAATCGCTGAAAGATTACGCGGGCAAACGCAAAGTATTGAACATCGTGCCAAGTCTCGACACGCCGACTTGCGCCACCTCGACGCGCAAGTTCAACGAGAAGGCCGGGCAGATGGACAACACCGTCGTGTTGGTCATCGCCGCTGACTTACCCTTTGCGATGGCGCGCTTTTGCACCACCGAAGGTTTGCAGAATGTCGTGTCGCTGTCCACTTTCCGTGGTGCAGATTTCCTCGATAGCTACGGCGTGCATATCACCAACGGCCCGTTGCGTGACCTGACCGCGCGCGCGGTGGTGGTGATGGACGAAAACAATAAAGTGATTCACTCCGAGTTGGTGCCGGAAATCGGCCAGGAACCGAATTACGATGCCGCGTTAGCTTCATTGAAATAATTTTCACTCTATCCCCGCGCAAGCGGGGAGGTTAATGGAACATGCCATGCTGATTTTTGAACTGTCGCAACCAAACCGTCGCAACGCGCCACAAGCGCCGAAGGACGAAGCCGCACAAAACATTCCGCAAAAATTTTTGCGTAAATCCAAACCGCTGTTGCCGGAAGTATCGGAACTCGACGCGGTGCGCCACTACACGCGCTTGTCGCAAAAGAATTTTTCTATCGACACCAATTTTTATCCGCTCGGCTCCTGCACCATGAAATACAACCCGCGCGCGTGTAATTCGCTGGCGATGTTGCCGCAGTTTTTAGCGCGGCATCCGCTGGCGCCCGTCGCATCGGGGCAGGGATTTTTGTCTTGCATGTATGAGTTGCAGGAAATGTTGAAAGACGTGACCGGCATGGCCGGTGTGTCGCTCACGCCGATGGCAGGTGCGCAAGGCGAGTTCGCCGGTATCGCGATGATTCGCGCGTATCACGATTCGCGCAACGACAACGCACGCAAAGAAATCATCGTGCCTGATGCAGCGCATGGCACCAATCCCGCCACTGCGGTGATGTGCGGCTACACCGCGCGGGAAATTCCGACTGATGAAAACGGCAACGTCGATCTGGTCGCGCTCAAAGCCGCTGTCGGCCCGCAGACTGCTGGATTGATGCTGACCAACCCTTCCACGCTCGGCGTATTTGAAAAACAAATCGCCGACATTCAGAAAATTGTCCACGACGCAGGCGGGCTGTTGTATTACGACGGCGCGAACCTGAATGCGATTCTCGGCACGGTGAAACCGGGCGAGATGGGCTTCGATGTGATGCACATGAATTTGCACAAAACTTTTTCCACTCCGCACGGCGGCGGTGGACCAGGCGCAGGGCCGATCGGCTGCAACGAACGGCTGAAACCTTTCATGCCCGCACCCATCGTCATAAAAGACGGCGAGCGTTATCGCTGGTCAAGCAAAAATGATTTTCCACTATCAATAGGCCGTTTGTCGGCGTGGATGGGCAACGCGGGTGTGTTGCTGCGCGCCTATGTGTATGCGCGCCTTCTCGGACGCGACGGCATGCATCGCGTCGCCGAGTTCGCTACGCTGAATGCGAATTACCTGGCAGTGAAATTACGCGATGCTGGTTTTGAACTCGCGTTTCCGAAACGCCGCGCCAGCCATGAATTTATTATCACACTGAAAAAACTCAAAGACACGACCGGTGTAAGCGCGATGGATTTCGCCAAACGCTTACTCGACTACGGCTTCCACGCACCAACGACGTATTTCCCCATGTTGGTCGCCGAATGTTTATTGATCGAGCCAACCGAAACCGAATCGAAACAAACCCTCGATGCGTTTATCGACGCGATGATCAAAGTGCGCGACGAAGCGATGAATAATACCGAGATAGTAAAAACCGCGCCGCACACCACGCCAGTGCGCCGCCTCGACGACGTAAAAGCCGCACGCGAACTTGATCTGGTTTGGAAAGCAAATTAGAAAAATGCGAATAAGTTGATGTCGTTCATGGTTAGACCAACTCACCACGAACGAAATCAGCACTTTACCGTTCGTGCTGAGCCTGTCGAAGGACTTACTCAGAGCCACCTTAGGAATCTATGAAACCAACCTCAATGCCACCAGAAAATAACACAGGTCTCGCGCGCGTCTGGCGCGCATTTTTTTATTCGCGCGACGGCTTCATCGCCGCGTATAAAAACGAAGCGGCGTTTCGCCAGGAAGTCTGGTTAGCCTTAGTATTGATTCCATTAAGTTTTTTTCTGCCCGTCAGCACGCTCGGCAAAGCCCTGATGATCGCCAGCGTATTGCTAGTGTTGATTGTCGAATTACTCAACTCAGCGATAGAAGCAGTAGTCGATCTCGCCTCACCCGGCCAACACGAACTCGCCAAACGCGCCAAAGACATGGGCAGCGCAGCAGTGTTGATTAGTTTGGTGAATGTGGGGTGTGTTTGGTTGGGTGTTTGGTTGGTGCGGTAAGTAAACATTACAAAACCGTAGGCTGGGCTGATAAGCCCAGCGAATCGCCAACGGAACGTTAAATTCAAAACCGCTGGGCTTGCCAGCCCAGCCTACAAAACTAGCGACTAAGGAAAATAAATATTATGTCTGAAATTCCTGAGCCAGTAACAGCGAATGATGCTTACAAACTGATTATTGATCACCTCGTCAACGAGGTTCGACAATACGGTACGAGCTCGAGCATAACTATAAGTGGAATATTTTCGAAAGCACCCGCCCATAGCAAATTCAATGAATTCGTTACAGCGCTATCGCCCACGAAACGCGAGTTGCTTTCACGTATGCTACAAGATGAACGTGACGGAGCCATACATGATTTGTTATCAGCTTTATCTTGGTGGATTGATTGCCGTGATGTTAGGCTAACCTATCGAGGTGAAATAATGCCTACGAGCCTGAGCGGCACGGGACTACAAGGTGATTTTATTGGGCGCAGGGATGGCTGGGAGTGGCCAACAGGATCGTAGGCTGGGCTGATAAGCCCAGCGAATCGCCAACGAAACGCTAAATTCAAAAACGCTGGACTTATCAGCCCAGCCTACGAAAACATATCTACTCCACCTGCCACTTTACGATAATCCATGCGCCGCTATCTTCGCCACCGCGTTCCCGGGGCTTGTTATTTTTTCACCGTCAATCTGGCTGAACGCAAAAATAACTCTCGCCTGGTTACACACATCGAAGCATTGCGTGATGCGTTCGCGAAAACCAAACAAGACCACCCGTTCGAAATAAATGCCATCGTTGTGTTGCCTGAACATTTGCATTGTCTATGGACTTTGCCGCCGGATGATGATGATTTTTCTACGCGTTGGTCGTTGATCAAGGCGCGCTTTTCACGCGCATTGCCTGCGGGTGAAAAAATCTCAAAGAGCCGTGAAGCGAAAGGTGAGCGAGGCATTTGGCAACGCCGCTTTTATGAGCATTACATTCGTGATGACGCGGATTATGCTAAGCATGTCGATTATATTCATTGGAATCCGGTGAAACATGGTTTGGTTTCTCGCGCGATTGATTGGCCGCATTCTTCGATACATCGTTATGTTCGCGAAAGTTTGTTGTCTCAAGATTGGGCGGCGGATTCTGCCATTAGTGATGAATTTTGGGAGTGATGCTGGGCTTATCAGCCCAGCCTACGGTGCGGCGCTACGATTCCAAACAGTCAATCACCTCCTGCCTAGCGTAGAATAGTCGCCATGAAAACACCCAAGAGATTGCAATCGTTGATCGAGGAAGGTTTGATCGACTCTGTGGCGCGCCAATTGATGAGCGGTAAGGAGGCGAACGTGTATGTGGTTCGCTGTGGTGAGGAGACGCGTTGCGCGAAGATTTATAAAGAGGCGACGCAACGCAGTTTTCGCCAGGCGGTGGATTACACGGAGAATCGCAAAACCAAAAACTCACGTCAGGCGCGCGCGATGGCCAAGGGCACACGCTTTGGGCGTGAATCACAAGAAGCCGCTTGGCAGCGCGCCGAGGTGGATGCGCTGTATCGTTTGGCCGCCGCTGGCGTGCGTGTGCCGAAGCCTTATAACTTTCTCGATGGTGTATTGATAATGGAGTTGGTGGCTGACGAGCACGGCGACGCGGCTCCGCGCTTGAATGATGTGACCTTCACGCCCGAGCAGGCGCGCGCGCATCACGCGACGCTGATGATCGAGGTGGTGCGCATGTTGTGCGCGGGCATTGTACATGGCGATTTGTCGGAGTTTAATATTTTGCTCGGCGCAGATGGCCCTGTGATTATCGATTTGCCGCAAGCAATTGATGCTGCAGGCAACAACCACGCGATGCGCATGTTGTTACGCGATGTGGATAATCTGCGCGGTTTCTTTGGTCGCTTTGCGCCGGAGCTGTTGCCGACGCATTATGGTTTGGAGATTTGGGATTTGTATCAGCGTGGTGAATTGAATGTTGATGTAAAACTTACCGGACATTTTGAACAAAAAACCGCGCCGGTCGATTTAGTCAACGTGATGCGCGAGATTGATGATGTGCGCGCGGAGGAGAGGGCACGATTGATTCGGATGGCGACGGTTGAATGAATGTTTTCTGGGAGCGAATTGCCCATCCCCACCCCAGCCCTCGCCTTGAAGGGGAGGGAGTTTATCCCAACACCAGTAACACGGTAATATTCGCCGCCGACATATCGAACTCTCTGCGGATGACGCTGAACACCATCTCTACTTCACCTTGATGTAATTTGATTTGATCGCCGACGATGGGAATCGGCGCATTCGATGGCGCTTGGAAGCTCATCGATTGTAATCCGCGCTCGATGACTCTTTGTGTCGCCGCGTCGCTGAAGGCGATGTTAATATTGATGGAAGTCATAAAAATCTTCTTTCGAGAAATAATAAAAAGTTGAATATAATCAATAAGTTGTATAAAATGCTGTTTTGTTGAATTCTATAGAAAAAACTCATCCCTATGAATACTTTGATTTGCGGTTCGCTTGCTTACGACACCATTATGGTGTTTCCGGATAAATTCAAAAACCATATACTGCCTGAACAGATTCACATTCTTAACGTGTCGTTTTTTGTGCCGGAGATGCGACGCGAGTTCGGCGGTTGCGCGGGCAATATTGCTTACAACTTAAAATTGCTCGGTGGTAAGCCGCTGATGATGGCAACGGCGGGCGATGACTTTGCGCCGTATTCGGTGCGCCTGGATAAATTAAAGTTATCGCAAAAACATGTGCGCATTGTGTCGGAAACTTTTACCGCGCAGGCATTCATCACCACCGATCTCGATGACAATCAGATTACTGCGTTTCACCCCGGCGCGATGAGTCAATCGCATTTGAATCATATCGCTGACGCTGACAATGTGGAGCTTGGTATTATTTCACCTGATGGACGCGACGGTATGGTGCAACATGCGCGCGAATTTAATGCGGCGAATATTCCATTTATTTTTGACCCGGGTCAGGGCATGCCGATGTTCGACGGTAATGATCTAATGGACTTTATCAATCTCGCCACTTACGTCACGCTCAACGATTACGAAGCGAAAATGTTGGAAGAGCGCACCGGCAAAACTGTCGCGCAACTCGCCAAGTTGGTCAAAGCGATTATCGTCACGCGCGGTGGCGAAGGCTCGACGATTTATGCGGACGGCGCGGAGCATAAAATCCCTGCGGTGCGCGCAGCTGCCGTGGTTGATCCGACCGGTTGCGGCGATGCGTATCGCGCGGGTTTGCTTTACGGCATTAGCAAAAAATGGGATTGGCAAAAAACCGGCAAGCTGGCGAGCTTGATGGGCTCGATCAAAATCGCCAGTCGTGGCGGACAAAACCATGCACCCACGCGCGATGATATTTCTGCGCAATTCGCATTGCAGTTCGGCATGACGCTGGATTGATCGCCATCATTCCCTTGGAGTAAATCGTCAAACCCACTTCACTTCTGCAACGCTGGTTTCGTTTTGGCCGACTATTGCTACATTTTGCCAAAGGCCTGCTCATCGTCGCGCTGATTTACCCGCGCAAAGATAAGGCCTGGCAACGCGCGACGGTACAACGCTGGGGACAGCAATTACTCGAATTACTGAATGTGGAATTAAACATTCACGGCGAATTGCCTGCTGGGAAAAAATTGATTGTCTCCAATCATATTTCCTGGCTGGATAATTTTGTTGTGCAGGCTTTGTGCCCAGCGCATTTTGTCGCGAAATCAGAGATACGCAGTTGGCCGGTGATGGGCTGGCTGGTCGCGCGCACGGGCGCGCTGTTTATCGAGCGTGCGCGGCGGCATCACACGTTGAAAATTAATCAAGACATGATGGCCGCGCTGGATAGCGGCGATAGTGTGGCGCTGTTTCCCGAAGGCACAACCGGAACCTGCGAAGCAGTCAGGCCGTTTCATAGTTCATTATTGCAAGCTTGCATTGGCAGCAATGCGCCGCTGATTCCGGCGGGGTTGCGTTATCACACAGCCGATGGCGCGCAAACGCACGCGGCGGATTATGTCGGTGATATGAATTTTATGGCTTCATTAAAAAATATTTTACGTGAAGAGAAAATCATTGCGAACTTATATATCGGTTCGGCCATTAGCGCCGCGGGAAAATCGCGCCGCGATCTGGCGCAGGAGGCAGAACAAGCCGTGGCTAGTCTTCTCGGGCTGGCGGCACCGCACAGGATACTGAAAACACCGCTCGATCCTCCAGCCGAAACGCACTGAGCGCCGAGCGCCACAGGCAACCGGAATCGAGCGCGACCAAATTTTTCTCCACGCGCAATCCTAGCGCAGACCAGTGACCGCAGATGATTTTTTCATTTTCACTCGCACGGTCCGGCACTTGAAACCACGGATAAAAACCTGCTGGCGTTTTGTCGATGCCGCCCTTGCTGTCAAAATCCATTTCCCCTTCACCAGAACAAAAGCGCAAACGTGTGAACGAATTAATAATCACGCGCAGACGATCATAGCCGGTTAAATTTTCATTCCAGCTATCTGGGCTGTTACCATACATCGCACTGAAAAATGCTTTGTGGTTTTCGCTGCGCAACGCTTGTTCGGCTTCGCGCGCGAGTTGCGTTGCTTGCATGAGATTCCATTGCGGCAACAGGCCTGCGTGTACAAGCGTATAACCTTGCTCGTGGTGTAGCAATGGGCGGTGACGTAACCAGTGCAATAATTCATCACGATCTGGCGCGGCGAGTATGTCATCCAGCGTATCGCCACGATAATTTTCTGCCACCCCTGCCGCGACGCAGAGTAAATGTAAATCGTGATTGCCAAGAACGGTGACGGCGCGCTCACCTAAACTTTTCACAAAGCGCAAACAGGCGAGCGAATCTTCACCGCGATTGACTAAATCACCGACGAACCACAATTTGTCCTTTGTCGGATCAAAATTAAACTGGCGCAGCAATTTTTGCAGCGGATCAAAACAACCTTGTAAATCACCTATCGCGTAAGTGGCCATGACTTCTCAACAAATAAAAAAGGGCGATACATAATCGCCCTTGATTGAAAATGTTTGTTCCCGTTTATTTTTTTTCTGGCGCAGCAGTAGCGGCTACTGGAGCAGGTGCATCGGGTTCTTTATACGCCGCACCGGCTGAGTTGCCCATGTAGGCTACGGCGCGCGCGACTTCAATATCATCAAGATCTGCCGCGCCGCCTTTGGCGGGCATGGAGCGAATACCTTTTACCGCGTGCGTGACCAGTGTTTCAAAACCTTGCTTGAGGCGATCACCCCAGCCGGCTTTGTCGCCGAACTTCGGCGCGTTGAGCAAACCGGCGGTATGACAAGATGCGCACACCGCTTCATAAACTTGCACGCCGGTTTTGAAAACTTTCGGTGCATTGGCATCGACTAATGTCAATTTCGCAATCGGTTTGATACGATCGGCAACCGCTGCCGCTGCCATCGCAGGATCAATCTTCGCGTTGCGCTCGCGCGTTTGGTAGGCGCTGACAGAAAATTGCGCCAACATGACTATTGCAATAATGCCGGCAACCGAACCGGCAGCGATGGCGATGGCTTTCTGGATGACGCTTTTTGTTTTTGCTGCTTGATCGGTATTTGATGAATGCGGTGTTGAATGTTTTGCGGCTGACATGATGTTTCCTTGATACTGAGGCTATGAATAAAAGACATCTGCTATGCGCGATCGTTTGCGCGCGGAACGAAACAGACGCACATTATAGCGATAAACGCCGCACATGAAAAACCCGCTGGCGTTGATTGGACGGGCAGCGGGTTTTTCGCTATGCTTTGCTCACGATTTACAGCTTCAATTCAAATCCCTTTCACCTCGCGCCCGTAGCTCAGTTGGATAGAGTGTTGGTTTCCGAAACCAAAGGTCACAGGTTCGACTCCTGTCGGGCGCGCCAAAATTATCAATTAAATCAATTAGTTACATAAAGTCTCAAAATTCGATTTTGTACCCTGCTGTGATGCGCTGGTCTTTGAAATTATCTTTGCCGAAAGTTTTCTCAAAATCGAGGAAACCTGTTTTACCTTTGCCGAATTGCGCCGAAGCACCCAAGGCCGCATTACCAAAACTCTTATCTTTATTTAAATCCGGCGAGACGGTCAGTTGTATGCTGCTGCCAACTGCTTGCGCGGTGGCATCAGGTGACGATTGCGATTGTTGTTGAATTTCAATCCGCGCATGCGGAATGAAAATTCCCCAACTCGTGCTGGCGGTATATTGCGCTTCCGCGCCGACGCTGAACATGCTCGATGTCAGCGATTGATCGCCGACTTGTATCGTGTCTTTGCCGCTTTCGGTAAAGCCTTTCACTTTTGAGTTGATATATTCCGCGCGCAAGTAGGGTGTGATAGCCCATGCACCGTCGCGCCAATCGAGACCTGCGGACATGGATAGGCCGACGCCGGTGCCACTGGTGTCAGCAACTGCATTAGTGCCACCGGACTCGAGTCGTTGCAAATCAAATTTACCTTTGCCTAGTGTCAGCGCAAAATCAATGAAGGATGCCTGCGATGGCGCAAACGAACCATAGCCAACCAAGCTATAGCCGGTTGCATCTTGCTTGCCCGCTTCACCGGCCATCTCGGTATTCGATTTCATTGCGCCGAACGCGCCGCCCAGGGCCGATTTTCCACTTAAGCGATAATCACCACCGAGCGTGATGCCATTAGCGTTGATCTTTACCCCGTTCTCGGTGTTTTCGCTCACGCCAACACCGCCCGTTATATATGTACCCCAACGGCCATTACGCGTTGCTTTGTAATCTTCTTCACATTGTTCGCGCGATGATGTTGCCGCATTTTTCCCGCCGGAAGAAACACACCCGCCACCACCGCCTGAACCATCGGGCAGCGGCATACTTTTCCCATTTAGCGATAGATCAATCTCCTGGCGAAAAGTGGGGACGCTGTCCTGAAAACGTAAGTAGCGCAAACGTCTATTAATATTGGAGAGTTGCGCTTGCAAGCCCGTTTGCATGCTTTGCAAGTTAGCCGTAATTTGTTGTGTCGCGATTTGACGAATCTGCGCGTCGGTAAGGCCGCCGGCGCCACCGCCAGTGATGGGTATGGCAAGCGTATTGCCTTGAGCATCTGTTACATCTAAAACGGCATTTTTAATTCCCAATACCGTCGGCGTAAACGTCACGGTTACCGTACAGCCGGTTAAGGCTTCGCGCTTACGAATAGTCGACCCTGATAATTGAGCATTATTCCCGGATGTAAGTTTTGAATTCGGCCGAGTATTCAGCGGGGGAACGCAATCATTGGATAGGATTACAAAATCGCCGTCTCCAGACAAAGCCGCTAAAATATCTTGACTGCCATTTATGGTCAGATTATTCACCAAATTGATAACTAGCGAACTCGCTTCATTCAGTTTCTTCGATCCAAAGGAAAGACTCGCAGGTGTCGCCACCAAGGAGTTGGCTCCGGTTGTTGCAGATTCACCTATTATTGCGATTTCGAGGTAAGGTTTAATTATCCTATCAGGCCCTTCGGCATTAACAATAATTAATCCGCTACGCGTGCCTGCGACTGTTGGTAACAATGTGACTGTTAGAACACATGTACCTGCAGGTGCTAACGTAAAATCATTGCAACTATCTTGCAAACTGAAATCCTTAAAGTTCAAACCGCCTAAGCTACTCTGGTCAACACGTAAAATAGTTGTTCCAGCGTTTGTAAGCGTAATAGTACGTTGGCTTATCTGACCAATCTTGGTAAAAGGGAATACAAATGGCGAGGGCGAAGCTACTAGCGCCGTTGCAGCGAGCGTGACTTTAGGGTCCAGTCCTAAACCAGATACAGCAGTAATCAAAGTAGACCCTTGGTCCGTGAGGAGTGCCACTTCTGCTATTCGTTTTCCTATGGTTTGGGGTGTGAATGTCACAGCAAAGGTGCATTGCGCAGCGGGGAAAATAACAGATGGACAGCCACTTATACCTGCTGAAAAATCTCCCGCGTTAGCGCCTTGAACATTAATACCATTGATGCCAATTTGCCCATTGCCGGTGTTTGTAATAGTAAAAATCTGATTTTGCGTAAAACCTACTTTACTATCTGGAAAAGTATAAGAAGCTGGCGCTATAGTCAAACTCCGAGTTGGCGGACGCGAACCGCCTCCGCCAACGGAAATATTAAAGCTGTAACCTGCCGGTGTAACCGCGGTGGAAACGGTGGCGCTTTGTATGCCAGTTCCATCTACCGGCACCGTTAATGTCAAATTACCGCTAGCGTCGGAGTTGTAGGTCGAGCCGAATATAGCCCAAAGAAAAGGGGGCGGCCCTTCGCTGGCATCGCAATTTGCGTTTAAAGTGATGTTGTCCCCAGGAACAGGGAAAGTCCCAGCGGGTGTTACCGAAGGCGCGCACACCGCATAAGCAGTTGACTGAACCCCAGTGTAGAACAAAACCAACAGGAGAAATTTTCCCAGGATTTGAAGTAAGGTTTTTTTTCTTAACTGCATGATTTTTTCTCCGCTAAAATATTCAATATATTGAATTAATTATATGTCGCTAAAACTCAACCTTAAAACCCGCCGTAATGCGTTGATCCTTGATATTTTCTTTGCTGAAAGTTTTCTCAACGTCGAGGAAACCCGTTTTGCCTCTGCCAAATTGCGCTGATGCGCCGACAGCCATATTGCCGAAACTCTTATCTTTGTTCAAGTCTGGCGAGACGGTGAGTTGTACGCCGCTGCCAACCGCTTGCGCTGTTGCATCAGCGGCAGATTGCGATTGATTTTGAAATTCAACGCGCAAGTGCGGGACGAATATGCCCCAGCTGGTGCTGGCGATATATTGGATTTCGCCGCCAACCGTCATCAGGCTCGACGTCATGGATTGATCGCTGACCGCAATTCCGTCGATGCCTCGCTCTGCGTAAGCCTTTACTTTTGCATTCAAATATTCAACACGGCCGTAGGGAGTTAATACCCAGCCGCCGCTGCGTATATCGTAGCCCGCCGTCAATGATAGTCCCAGCCCACTACCGCTTGTGTCCGCTACCGCTGTGCCACCAACACCGTCTGCGCGCTGTAAATCAAATTGGTTATTGCCCAAAGTCAGCGCGATATCAACGTAAGTTTTTTGCGACGGAGCGAAGGAACCATACGCGACAAAACTATAGCCGCTGGCATCTTGCTTGCCCGCGTCTGCCGCCATAGTCGTGCTCGACCTCATAGTGCCGAATGCTGCACCCACTGCAGATTTCCCGCTGAGACGGTAATCAGT
>JBEEJL010000278.1:0-2512 GCA_041169175.1 Pseudomonadota bacterium
CTTTCCTTGGCGCGAAGGTCTGCGTGTGCGCGATCTGGTGCCGGAAAAAGAAGCGCTCATTCGGCCCGATTACTGGCAAGCGAAAAATCAGGCGACGCGGCCGCAAATTATTAAAGATCCGGCATCTGCCAACGATATAAGCACAGAAAAATTCAATACGGATAAAAATATTTCGGATAAAAAAAATAATGAACCGAAAACCAGCGAAACCAAGCTACTGGATGAAGTAAAACGTAATCCCAATGAAATCAACTGGGACTATGCAGTGGTAGAACGCTTTAATGAGGCAGACTTGTCCACGACTTTGCTGCCATTCAACCTCGGCAACGCGATATTGAGCGCCAAAGCGGAAGATGATTTGGTGCTCAAAGCGGGGGACGTCATTACTGTTTTTTCCAAAGACGATATCCGCGTACCGCAAGAGCGCCAATCAAAATATATCCGCCTTGAAGGCGAATTTAAACAGGCGGGAATTTATAAATTAGAGACCGGCGAGACGTTGCGCAAACTGATTGCGCGAGTAGGCGGTTTTTCTCTTGAACCCTACTTATTCGGCGCCGAGTTTACGCGCGAATCCACGCGCTTGCTGCAACAAAAACGCATGGATGAAGCCATTGATCGGTTGGAAAAAGAAGTCGAACGCAGCGCCGCAGCACAATCCCGCACGTCAATTAGCGTTGACGATATAGCGGGCATAAAACAGCAGCAGGACTCTCAGCGCGCGCTGGTCGGCAAACTCAAACAAGCGAAAGCAACCGGACGCATAGTGCTGGAAATTTCGCCTAAATCTGCAACGGTTGATGAACTGCCCGATTTGGCGCTGGAAGACGGCGACAAATTGTTTGTCCCGTCCAAACCCTCGACCGTGAGTGTATTCGGCTCAGTGTATAACGAGAATACTTTTATTTTCAAAACTGAAAAGCGCATTGATGATTATCTGCAACAGGCCGGCGGCCCGACCAAGGACGGCGACGGCAAGAGTATTTACATTATCCGTGCTGATGGCTCGGTACTAAGCAAAGGACAAACCGGCTGGTTCAGCAATTTTAATGCAGCGACGCTATCCCCTGGCGACGCCATTGTGGTGCCAGAAGAATTCGATAAAACCAGCTTTACCAAAAGCTTTAAAGATTGGACGCAAATCTTTTACCAATTCGGCTTAGGTGTTGCCGGGCTAAAAGTATTAAAGGGACTATGATGATTTTTGCATGGGTAATCAAATTCGTCCTCGGGCATGGTCATGGCTGAAATAAATCAAGCTTCTCTCGGCGCAGAAGACGAAGGCTCAATCAGCTTGTTCGAGCTTGCCGCTGTATTGGCTAAGCACAAGTTATTACTGATTGGATTACCCTTGCTTGCAGGGCTGGTTGGATTAGCCGTCAGTTTTATTATGCCCAAAATTTATTCTGCCAAAGCCGTGTTGATGACCCCTCAACAAAGTCAATCAGGTACGGCCGCTATGCTGGGACAACTTGGCGCACTGGCAGGCGCAGCGGGCGGCGCGCTGGGTGTGAAATCACCTGCCGACTTATATGTGGGCCTGCTGAAAAGCCGCACCGTGGCCGATCGTCTGCTTGAGCGTTTTGAATTGCAAAAAGTCTATGATGAAAAGTTGGCATCTAACGCACGCAAAGAGCTGGCAAAAAATACCCTGATCATGACGGGCAAGGACGGTCTGATCAATATTGAAGTAGAAGACGAAAAACCTGAGCGTGCTGCGGCTATCGCCAACGCTTATCACGATGAATTAGGGAAACTAACCCGCACTTTGGCCGTGACTGAAGCATCGCAGAGAAGGTTATTTTTTGAAAAACAATTAGTTCAAGCGCGTGAAGAACTGGCCACCGCTGAATTCAATTTACAAAAAACCCAGGAAAAAACCGGCGTTATTCAACTCGAAGGACAGGCCAGAGCCATCATCGAAGGCGTGGCGCAGCTACGCGCTCAAATTGCCGCCAAAGAAGTTCAATTAGGCGCTATGCGCACTTTCGCTACCGCGCAAAATCCTGATTATTTACGTGCACAGCAAGAACTCTCCGGCCTGCGCTCGCAACTAAAAGATCGCGAGAAAGAGTCCAGCTCGAAAGAAGGGTCTTTGACTTCTACTGGAAAAGTGCCGCAGGTGGGTCTGGAATATTTGCGCAAACTGCGCGAAGTGAAATATCACGAAGCCATTATGGAAATCATGGCCAGGCAATTCGAGTTGGCGAAAGTCGATGAAGCTAAAGATTCGACCACCATACAGGTAGTGGATAAAGCCATTGAGCCGGATCGTAAAAGCAAACCCAAGCAGGCTATTATCGCATTGGGCGCATTTTTCGCTGCGTTAGTGTTCGCGATATTGCTGATATTTTTTCTTGAAGCCAAAGATAAATTTAAAGCTGAATATAAAAAACGTCTGGTATAAATGGTAATACACCTCCAGCCAAGGAAGCCGTTTTGTTAAACTCCAAAATATTTGTGACAGGCTCTGCCGGTTTTATTGGGGCAAACTTTGTCCGCGACTGGCTTG
>JBEEJL010000279.1:0-9919 GCA_041169175.1 Pseudomonadota bacterium
CGTGCGCATCGTGCCGCAAGGCGAAGAGTGGGTGGTCGAACGGCTGGGCAAATATCAAAAAACACTGACGCCCGGACTGCATGTGATTATTCCTTACGTCGATAGCGTTGCCTATAAAGTCACCACCAAAGACCAAATTCTCGACGTAGAACAACAAGAAGTCATCACGCGCGATAACGCCGTCATCATCACTAACGCGATTGCCTTTGTTAAAGTCACCGATACCGTGCGCGCCGTCTATGGCGTGACCGATTTTGAAATCGCCATCAAGAACATGGTAAAAACCACGCTGCGCTCCATCATCGGCAATATGGATCTGGACGAATCACTATCGTCGCGCGACCAGATCAAGGCCAAACTGAAAGCCAGCCTCGCCGACCAAGCGATTGATTGGGGCCTGACTGTGAAGTCGGTCGAGATTCAGGACATCAAACCGTCGCCATCGATGCAAATGGCGATGGAGCAACAAGCCGCCGCCGAACGCGAACGTAAAGCGATGGTGACGCGCGCCGAAGGCGAAAAACAAGCCGTGATTTTGCAGTCGCAAGGCAGACTCGAATCAGCCAAGCTCGACGCCGAAGCGCAAATTCGTTTGGCCGAATCGTCCGCTACGGCGATTACGCAAGTGACCCAGTCGATTACCGACAAAGAATTACCCGCGCTATTTTTGCTCGGTGAAAAATATATTCACGCAATTACGCAATTGGCTGCATCGGGCAATAGTAAATTTGTTTTGCTGCCGGCAGATATTCAGGATACGCTAAAGGGCATGTTAGGACGTAAATAACCAGTGCACGACTTACCTCCGTCCCCTCCCCTTAAAGGAGAGGGATAGGATGGGGATGGGTCTACACTTAAACAGAGAGCAAATCACATGTTGAAGTTGAATCAAAAAAAGTTACACGCCATTTTCGCTTTACTTTTATTTGGCTTCACATCATCCGCCTTCGCCGTCATCGGCGGACTCAAAAGCGATTTGAAAGACGACGATGAGTCTTCGGAAGAATGGCAAGGCATCCGCACCAATCTTTTTCAAAAACGCAGTATCGACAACAAGCAGCCGGTCATTCTGATTGATATTCCTAAACGCGCGGAGTTCGGCGCCACCGTGCCAGTCTCGATCCGCGCGCAAACAGCCCAAACTGCGCAAAGCTATATCAAAAAAATATACCTCATCGTAGATAAAAACCCGTCAGCAGTTGCGGCAGTTTACACACTTGCGCCAGACATCGGCCAAGCCGACTTGGAAACGCGCATCCGCGTTAACGAATACAGCCACGTGCGAGTGATTGCCGAAATGAATGATGGCAAGCTGTCGATGTCGTCAAAGTATGTCAAAGTATCGGGCGGCTGTTCCGCACCGCCGAACAAAGACGCAGCCCAGCATAAACGCGACTTAGGCAAAATCAAATGGCGCGTGCCGGATAAAATTTTCGCTAACCAAACTACGCCGGTGCAATTACAGGTCAGTCATCCCAACAACACCGGGTTTGAAATGGACCACATTACCGTCATGACCATCCCGCCACACTACGTGTCGAAAATGACGGTGACTTATGCTGGCAAGCCTGTGATCAGCGCGGAGACCGATTTTTCGATTAGTGAAAGCCCCTATATCGCATTCAACTTTGTGCCCAAAGGCGACGGCGAATTAAAAGCCGAAATACTCGACTCGAAGGAAATGAAGTTTGAAAAATCAGCGCCGGTGAAATTAGCCGGGCAATAAGTCTCAGATATTTTCATCAAAAAAATCGGGCCGCATTTGCGGCCCGATTTTTTTGAATTACAACTATTTAGCGCGGCGCATCCGGCGGAGGCGGAGGCGGCAAGCCCATTGGCGGTGGCGGAATGGCTGAGCTTTGCGGCGGCGCCATGCCGGGCGGCGCTGGTGGTGCATAATTGCTTGACGGCGGCGGTGTGTAAGCGGCCGTCGGCGCTTGCGTACCACTCATTTTGCCTGCCACGGGGACGCGATGGCCTTTGGCGTACATGCACTGGATAAACGCGTTATTCAAATTACGTTGCGCGCCGCGCCCGCTGGCATCGGCGGCGCCTGCACCTGCCGTACTGCCCATCAGCAAACCAACGCCGGCGCCATTCGCTGCGCCACGCGGGCCATCAATTACCGCGCCCGCTACTGCGCCAAGCACCGTACCCAAAGCAGCGCTAGATACTGCGCTTGCTTCGGCGACTTGCTGCGGCGATGCGCCCAATTGTTCCGTCGCATATTGTTTGCACGACACATCGTCGGCGCGAAACTGGTCGAAATTTTTACCGGTGCCGGGCAACGCCATTACGCTCGGGCCCTGCGGCATAACTACGCAAGCGCCCAAGGAAAGCACTAGTACGGCGGACGACAGTTTCAACATGTGATTCATAAAAAATTAGTTTCCCGATTGATTAACGAACTTGCTGCGGCAAGACTTTTTGCCAGCCGGCCGGACATTGCTGCACGTTGGGGTAATAACCTTGCGGATTACCGCAGTAGTACCAATATTGCTGAGCTTGAGGCGGCGCGATGGGCGCTTGCGCTTGTTCGATATACACCACCTGCGGTGCAGGCGCGACAACTACTGGCTGCGGGTAATAAACTGGCGCGTAGGCATAATAAGGCCAGAAAAAGGGCGCGCCGATATTCAGGCTGAAGCCGCCATGCCAATGACCGCCGCCATGACCGTGTCCATGATGACCGCCGCCCGCCCACGCCGTGTTGCTGGCAAGGCCGACGATAAATAAAGAGGCGATAAGTGCCAATTTGGCGGATTTTGACTGGTTGGTTTTCATAGCAATTTCCTCACGTGATTAACTAGCTAACGCGTAGAGAGGCAGAAAGTGTACACGCAATGTAAATAAATAATTAAATCAAATCAAATACTTACTATAAGACTGCACATCAACATTTCCGCCGCTGATAATGACGCCAATTTTCGCGTCCGGCGCTTTGAATTTTCCACTCAGAAGCGCCGCTGTGGCAAGCGCGCCAGTCGGTTCCACCACTATTTTCATTCGCTCGAAAAAGAATTTCATCGCTTGAATCAAATCCACATCGCTGACGGTGATGATGTCGTGTGCGTAATACAACACCAGCGGAAAGGTGAGCGCGCCGAGCGACGCTGTGCGCGCACCGTCCGCGATGGTGTCGGGATTTTTGACGCTTTGCAGAGTTTTACTCTTGAACGAACGCGCCGCATCGTCGCCCGCTTCCGGCTCGACGCCGATGGTTTTACAAAACGGCGACAAAGTATTCGCGGCAATCGCGCAGCCGGACAACAAACCGCCGCCGCCGCAACATACCAACAAATAATCCAGCGGGCCGACTTCTTCAATCAACTCTTTCGCCGCCGTGCCCTGCCCCGCGATCACCGGCGCATAATCATACGGCGGTATCATTTCGCCGCCTTGCTGCTGCAAAATTTTGTTAGCAACAGACTCGCGCGTTTCGCTGGCCGGATCGTGCAATACCACTTCAGCGCCGTAAGATTTTGTCGCGGCGAGTTTACTAGCAGGCGCATTGCTGGGCATGACAATAGTGGCATTGATGCCGAGCAGTTTTGCTGCCAACGCCACGGCTTGCGCGTGGTTGCCGGATGAATAAGTTACGACACCCGCCTTTTTTTGCTGCGCCGATAATTGCGCTAAGGCGTTATACGCGCCGCGAAACTTGAATGCGCCGATGCGCTGAAAATTTTCTGCTTTGAAAAAAACCTGCGCCTTGACTTGCCGATTAAAATCGCGCGAGCTTAAGACCGGAGTACGATTCGCTATACCTTGCAGGCGTGTAGCCGCCGACTCAACATCGGCGTAAGCGACGGCCAGCGTGGCAGCGGGATGGTTCAAGTTTTTTTCTTCCTCGACGCAGTGCGTCGTTCCGCGACATCAAGAGAAACGTGCGCTTTCACCGACAACAAGGCTTCTTGCAAGGTTTCTTCCGAAACATGATTCAAACTATCCGCCAGAATTTCTGCCGCCACATACGAACTGGCTGGCAAATCATGCGAATCGAGATTAGCGACAAAAGCCGCCGCCGCGCCGGTTACACGCAGTAGATTCGCGCGATCCTGCATCATGATTTCAATTTCCGACCGCAGCATGGCGATTTCTTCATTTTTCTGATTCAGCGGCATGATGATTCCTTTGGAGGTTATTGCAATTTTATACTAATCGATTATATTACTTACCGACAGGCTTTGTTTTTTAGCCTGATCGCTTTAGCTTATTGCCCGCACAAACTTATATACGAGGAGAAGAAACATGAAAAAAACGCTGGCCTATGTTTTGGCCTTATCACTGACACTCATCAGTTTTTCAGCCACCGCCATGCACTGCCCCGACGACATGAAGCGCATCGATGAAGAATTGGCCGCCAGCCCGCCCATCACGGCAGAACAAATGGAAATGGTAAAGAAACTACGCGCAGAAGGCGAAGCCTTGCATAAAGAAGGCAAGCACAAAGAATCCGTTGAAGTCCTGGCCAAAGCGATGGAAATTATGGGCATCGTAAGACCATAATTTTTTAATAAAATCAAATAGTTACAATGATTTTTTTAATGGCAGGTTAAGCAATAAGTTCTGCGGTTTAAGGCGTAAAATACTTTTTGCATCAACGGCAAGCCCAAGATACACAGGCTTGCCGCTGAGATTTTCCTCCACTGCATGGCCATCCAAAAACGTCAGTCGAAATAGACCGACGATGCGTTTCATATCGGCATCATCTGCTGATTTTCCTTGATATAAATCATTCAGCAACGCATTCGATTCGGCGTCGAGGCCGATATGCCATGCCCAATTAGTATCATGGATTTTTTCCACCGGCTTGATGCTTACGCGCACACCGAGAAAATGTTGGATCCACTTTTCCAACACGCCGCACAACATGGTGATGCCCGGCCTGCCAATGGTTAAATCGATTACCGTGTCATACCGCTCGTCTCGCATCCAATACAAAATCGCATTATCGTTATTCAGCACATCAAGCGACACCGCGCGCGTGGAGGTATTCGATTCGCGCATTAATTTTCCCAGCGCACCAAAGCCGCCGGTCGTCGCATACATATCCACCGTTTGCGCATCCGCCGCCATCACCGCGCCGTCTTGTATGTTCACGCTTTGTGCACGAAAAAAACATTCCGCCGCGCGCACCACCAGCGGATTGATTTCGCCATCCAGCATATTGCGCACAATCAGTTGCGCCATATGATCAATAAACAGCGGCGCGACATCGCGATTTCCATTGCGCAAAATATCGAGATAACAAGCTTCAACTGAATCCGCTTGCAGCAATCGATCACGATAGTTCAGCCACACACGATAATTGTCGCGCGCATCAGGGTCGGCTAGTTTGTCTAGATGTTGTGTGGTGATTGTTTGACGCGGCGCTTCCAGCACCGAAGCATGCAACGTCAACTCAGCCTTGCACGATTCCGCAATCGGCGCAAGCTCAGGCCGCTGCAAATAACGGCGCAGAAAATCATCCGTAATGACGAGATGATTTTCTGCATTTCGCTGCAATAAATTAAAACCGCAATTACGCCAGAAGTCTTGCATGAATGTTGAATCTCGCGCACAGCATTATTAAATAGTTTAATATAATCAATTAGTTAGATACGCAATCGACATAATAGCGCTTCGTCCCATCCGGCATTTTTTCGCTTACCAAACCATGAATATCAGTTTCAAAACCGGGGAAGGTCTGGTTGAATTCACGTGCGAATTGCAAATATTGCACGATGGTTTTATTAAATCGTTCGCCGGGAATTAGCAGCGGAATACCCGGCGGATAAGGCGTCAATAAAATCGCCGTAACGTGGCCTTCAAGCTTGTCGATCTCGACCCGTTCGATTTCGCGGTGCGCAAGTTTGGCAAACGCGTCAGACGGTTTCATCGCCGGTTGCATATCGGACAAATACATTTCCGTAGTCAGTCGCGCAATGTCGGCAGATTTATACATGTCATGAATCTGCTGACATAAATCGCGCAGACCCACGCGCTCGTAACGTTTTTGTTTTGCGCAAAACTCCGGCAAAATTTTCCACATCGGTTGATTCTTGTCGTAATCATCTTTGAACTGCTGCAACGCTGTCACCAAAGTATTCCAACGGCCTTTAGTGATGCCGATGGTGAACATGATAAAGAAGGAATACAGGCCGGTCTTCTCCACTACCACGCCGTGTTCGGCCAGATATTTAGTCAGGATTGACGCAGGTATGCCGCTCTTGGCGAACTTACCCGACACATCAAGACCCGGCGTCACCACCGTGGCTTTGATCGGGTCGAGCATATTGAAACCATCAGCCAAATTACCGAAGCCATGCCATTTCTCATTCGCTTTCAGCACCCAGTCATCACGCTTACCGATACCTTCTTTGGCAATTTTTTCCGGGCCCCAGACTTTGAACCACCAATCCTTGCCCCACTCCGCTTCTACCTTGCGCATCGCGCGGCGAAAATCCAGCGCTTCGAGTATCGATTCTTCCACTAAGGCAGTACCGCCCGGCGGCTCCATCATCGCCGCCGCCACGTCGCACGACGCGATAATCGCGTATTGCGGGCTGGTCGAGGTGTGCATCAAATAAGCTTCGTTGAAAATGTCGCGGTCGAGCTTGGCATTCTCCGGCTCTTGCACAATGATTTGCGACGCCTGGGAAATACCGGCGAGCAATTTATGCGTTGAGTGCGTGGCGAAAATCATCGCATTCTTTGAGCGCGGACGGTCTTTGCCGATGGCGTGCATATTTTTATAAAAATCATGGAAGGTCGCGTGCGGCAACCAGGCTTCGTCGAAGTGCAGCGTATCAATCGTGCCCGCCAATGTGCTTTTCAACATCTCGACGTTATAAATCACTCCGTCATACGTGCTCTGCGTAATGGTCAGAATGCGCGGTTTGCGTTTAGGATTTTTCTTGATTACTTCGCGCGCGAAGGGATTGGCCTGGATTTTTTTCAGAATCGTTTTCGGATCGAATTCCGACAAGGGAATCGGGCCAATGATGCCGAAGTGATTACGCGTCGGCGTGAGGAAAATCGGCACCGCGCCGATCATAATAATCGCGTGCAAAATCGACTTGTGACAATTGCGATCGACCACCACGATGTCATCTGGTGCAACCGTCGAATGCCACACGATTTTGTTCGAAGTAGAAGTCCCGTTGGTCACAAAGAAACAATGATCGGCATTAAAAATCCGTGCAGCATTATTCTCTGACTCAGCCACCGGCCCGGTGTGGTCAAGCAATTGACCGAGCTCATCCACCGAATTACACACGTCAGCACGCAGCATGTTCTCGCCGAAAAATTGGTGGAACATTTGCCCAACCGGCGATTTCAAAAACGCCACGCCGCCGGAATGGCCGGGGCAATGCCACGAATACGAACCGTCTTGCGCGTAATGCGTGAGCGCGCGGAAGAACGGCGGCGCCAAAGAATCGAGATACGAGCGCGCCTCGCGCAAAATATGCCGCGCCACGAATTCCGGCGTGTCTTCAAACATATGAATAAAACCATGCAGCTCGCGCAAGATGTCGTTGGGAATATGTTGCGAAGTACGCGTTTCGCCGTAGATATAAAGTGGGATTTCCGCATTGCGCGCGCGGATTGCCATGACAAATGCACGTAAATTTTTCAACGCCAAATCGGTTTCTTTTTTCGATCCGCTGCCGAATTCTTCATCATCGATGGATAAAATAAATGCCGAAGCACGGCTCTGCTGTTGCGCGAACTGGGTTAAATCGCCGTAGCCTGTCACCCCCAATACCTCAACGCCCTCATCTTCAATCGCTTTCGCCAGCGCGCGAACACCGAGGCCGCTGGTGTTTTCAGAGCGGAAATCTTCGTCAATGATGACAACGGGGAAACGGAATTTCATGTAATTCTCCTGATAAAACGCAAGCGGCAACTAGCCCTTCAACTGAAGGCGAATTATATGCCAGATGGGTGGATTACGGTTTAACAGGATAAAACAGGTTTTCATGTGTCTTTATGCACGGACAGGGCTGCCAGCCTGAACACAGTGGAGGTGCTGCTTTTATATTACCGGTGCGCCGCGCATCCTGCTTTAGCTTTACAGTTGTGGTGGCTAATTAATGGACAAGGGCAAAAGATGTTTTGGTGAATAAGTCACAGAAAGTTCGGCAGTATTCACCAGCTTTTTGTCGGCGCTATCGGTACATTATCAACACAGTCTCGAACAACTGACTAAGCCGTTAAAGTGAATTGAGACATAGTACCTGAATCGTAACCTAATTTATTTGAGGAGAAAATCATGACTAACTTGGACACAACCAGATCGTGGATTTATGCCGCTGGCGTCACGGCTTTATTTTTAGTTCTGCTGGCGATGAGCTCGCCTGCACAAGCCGACGCACATTTCGACCTATTTGGCAGTACGAGCTATCAATCTGTGGGGAAAATGCAATTAGCTCGCGGCGATAACGTTGCCGCGACACCTCAGCGCAGAACCTATGAAGTGGCTGACGCCATTGCACAACCTGCTATGGAACCAGACAAAGATGCAAAAAAAGATCGCAAAGGCATCCAAGGGCCCGCCGGAAAGACCCCAACGGAAAAAGGTCCGGCAGGAAAAAACTCACCGCAACAAAACGATGCCTACCGTATTCCAGGCGACGTGCCCGATGGCTGCAGTAAATATTTGCGTTGCAGCGGGGATTGAAATGAGAGAGGACGGGCGGTTGAAATATCGCCCGAGTCACCCAGCAACACTAAACTATCGTTTTTAGTAAACACATGATGGGGTAAAGCGCGCCCCATCCACCGGCCAAATTAAATCGCGCTTTACTTTTCATCGCTTGAGGAGAAACAAAATGCTTATCCAACGTAGTGCCAACATACTGCATTGTGAAATGAATATCGACACCAATAGGCTGTGGAATGCCGCACTGGTCATAGCGGCATTCGCATTTCTCATCATGCTCATCACGTTAGGCAGAGGCTTAAGTTTCAAAACAGGTGAGGTTTCTGCTCAATCTCTGGGTGCAGCCCCCGCGCAACCTCAGCCACCTGCCGGCATGAGTACACTTGGCGAAAACCCGGCTCTACTCTCTGCACCGGTCAACGCAGGAATAACTGGTGACGAAGATCAGCCTTATTTCATTCAATCGCCGTAGAAGTCGTTTTGGCTACTTCTCAGATGATAATCGTGAAAAATTTATCTGTTATTGGGTAATGGCGCTAAACGCGCGCGGTCACCTGTCTGTTATTAAGTTAAGCGCAAGCGGCTTTGCCGCTCCGGCAAGCGACGAACCCAGCACCACTGCGGTATAAATTTTCCCAGCTTCTAAAGTTAAAGTTTGCGCTGGCAATGCGGCGTTAGCCGTTGCTGTCAGGTTGAATTTATAAGTATGCGCACCGGCTGGCACAGTCAAATAAGCACTGGCGGATTTGTATAACAGGCCGGTGATGGCAGCAGTGGCGGTGTCGTCTTGAAAAACATCCAGCCCGACCGTGTCTGGCGAAGCATGAACGATGCGTAATCTGGCATTACCCGCGGTCGGCGCACCGAGAAAATCTTGTAGCACTACGCCGAGCGGGCTGGCGGCCAAGCCCATCACAAATACGCTATACGAACCCGATCCGGTTAGCGCAAGCGGGCTGGTAACCAGTGCTGGCGTGGTGGTGCCTGCGCTGGTGATGGTTAATGTGTGTGACCCTGCTTTTGTCGGCGCATAAGTTGAGGCCGCGCCGTAAGTCAACGCGGAAGCTACTTTTGTGGCGTCTTCCAAAACCGCATCCACTGCAGGCGCATCCGGCGAAGCATGTACTACTCTTACTTGGGCAGCGATATCAACTAATTCACTACGTGGGACTAAATAATTACGCGTGAGATTGACCAGGCTGATGGGAGATTTAGCGCCGCTTTGCTCCACCGCCACCAGCGTCAAATTTGCACCAGCACTTAATGTGAGTT
>JBEEJL010000280.1:0-2501 GCA_041169175.1 Pseudomonadota bacterium
ATCAATCCACAAACGCATAGCGTAGCGACGCTCGCCGCCGATGATCACGTTCGAAACGCCTGGCAGCGTTTTCAAAATATCGGCGACATAGCGATCGGCGTAATCGGATACTTCCAAACCACTATTTCTGTCGCTGGAAAAAATTACCCAGATAATCGCTTGCGCATCGGCTTCGATTTTGGCGACGACCGAATCGTCGGTGCCCGTTGGCAAGCGCGCTCTTGCTCTTGCAACCCGATCGCGTACATCATTCGCCGCCGAATCTGCCGTACGCTCGCGCACGAACTCGACCGTGATCTGGCTGACTTCTTCACGATTGACCGATTTAATTGTCTTGATGCCTTCGATGCCGGACAGCGAATCTTCCAGCGGTTGCGTCACTTGGCTTTCGACTACTTGCGCCGACGCGCCTTTATAAACCGTGCGCACCGACACCACGGGATTGTCAATGTTCGGATATTCACGCACCGACAAGCGTTGAAAAGCAATCACGCCTAGCAACACAATGGTCAGGCTCATCACCGTCGCGAGGACGGGACGTTTAATGGAGAGATCGGCAAGATTCATGGTTGATTACCTAATAATTAGATTCACTATTTGAACCTACTTTGAATGCGGATACTTCACGGCTCCTTCCCCCTCGAAGGGGGAAGACAAGACGCCGCAAAGCGGCTTCTAGCGGTGGAAGCTAACATTTGCATAGCAAATGTTACGCTGACGCCAATGGGATGGGGTGTTCGTTCAGACTGAACAGAAACCCATCCCCCTTGCAGGGCGCGTGTTTCGCTGCATCGAAACACCGTTCGACAGGCGGACAGCATGCTGTCCGAATTCCCTGTCTCACCCCTAACCCTCCCCCTTGTCCTCGGGTGAAGTGGCCGAGGGTTGAAAGTGAGGGAATGGTTCAGTTTTTACTCGCTGCAGGTTTTTCTGTTGCCGCTTGCGCTGGCGGAATGACTTTCGCTGCAGCAGGAGCGGCTGGTGCGCCTGCAGTTGGCGCTGCTCCCGGCGGCGGACCCGTCATCACACCAAAACCATCTTGCAATTTCATTTGTCCGTCAGTCACAACGACATCACTTGCAGCTAATCCGGAAACAATTTCCACTTCACCATCGCTGCGTTTGCCGGTGGTGACTTGCGTCAATCTGGCTTTACCGTCGATGACACGAAACACAAAACTCTGCTGGCCCTTGGGCACAATAGCTTGCTCAGGTATCAACACGGCGTTGGCATGCGTATCAAGCACTAAACTCACGCGGGCGAACATGCCCGGTCGCAACTTGCCGCCGCTATTTGCGATGCGCGCACGCGCCAATATGGTTCGCGTTTGCTCATCAATAGAAGGTTCAATCGCGTACACGCTACCGGAAAATTTTTCTTGCGGAAAAGCATCGACTTGCAAATTCACCACTTGATTTTTTCCCATACGCGCGAGAAAAGTTTCGGGAATACGAAAATCGAGTTTGAGCGAATCAATACTTTCCAGCCGCACAATATCTTGACCCGGCGAGACGTACGCACCGGGGCTGATTTTACGCAGGCCAACGACGCCAGCGAACGGCGCGCGAATGACGGTCTTGCCTAAACGCGCTTCGTCTTCGGATTGTTTGGATTGAGCGCGGGAACGATTGCTGCGCGCTTCGTCCAGGGCTTGTTGGCTGATAAAACCTTTTTGAAATAAATCTTCCGCGCGTTCCATGCGTTGCTTATTCAAGCTGGCGTCGGCGCTGCTGCCCGCCACTTGCGCTTGCGATTCAGCCGAATCGAGCGTGATCAATTTTGCTTTTGCGCTAACGCGTTGGCCTTCGTTAAAATGAATGCCGGTTACACGCCCGGCGACTTCGGGGCGAATCACCACGGATTCATTCGCCAGCAAAGTACCGACGGCGGAAATATCATTGGAGACGGTGGCGATTTTTACTGGCGCCGTGCGCACGGGCATGGCCGGCGGACCTTTAGCGCCTGCGGGCGCTTGTGCCAGCGCCTGCCCCGCAGCGAGCAGACAAAGCGAAGAAAAATACAGCGTTACATTTTTACTATGGATAAAATGCATTTGGGTTGGATTCAGTCGTTGGTAAGTAGTTCAGATGTGCATAAACAAGTGTATTACTTAATATCATAGCTTGAATGGACCAGCTTGGCTTGCACGATTTATTCATGAATGCATCGCAACTTTATCGCGGGCGCTTCGCCCCCTCGCCCACCGGGCCGCTGCACTTCGGCTCGCTGGTCGCCGCGGTGGGCAGCTACCTGGAGGCGAAGAGCCGCGGCGGACTTTGGTTGCTGCGCATCGAAGACCTCGACCCGCCGCGCGAGCAAGCGGGCGCGGCCGACGCGATCCTGCGCACGCTCGAAGCCTGCGGCATGGCCTGGGACGGCAATATCATGTACCAGAGCCAGCGCAGCGAAACGTATCGCGCCGCGCTGGCCCGCCTCGAAGCGCAAGGCCTAGTCTATGTCTGCGGCTGTTCCAGGCGGGAAATCGCGGATTCGAGCCTTGG
>JBEEJL010000281.1:0-3585 GCA_041169175.1 Pseudomonadota bacterium
CATTTCCAGATGTTTGGCCTCGCCGTAGGCTCGTACCACACCAGCGAGTGAGCATTCATCAGTGATGGCTATTGATTGATAACCCAGCTTGCAGGCTTGTCGCACCAGTTCTTCCGGATGCGACGCACCGCGCAGAAAAGTATAATTACTCAGGCAATGCAGTTCGGCGTAGGTAGGCAGCATGGCTCAGCTCAGGCGAAATAACCGTGCAAATGCCAGTTGCCGGCTGCGTGCAAATCGCGATATAGCCACAGAGTTTCACCGTACGGATTTCGGCCGACATAATAATCACGCATCACCGGCTGACCGTCCCACCAACCGGTTTCGATACGTTCCGGCCCGGCGAGTAAATCGATCCTGCCATGACACAGCGGCATGTCGTCATCGAGCAACAGTTTGCGCGGCGAGGGCAACAGAAATAAGGGCCGCGGCCGTGTGGTCTGCGCGTAATGGTTTTGCGAAATAGTTTTCCATTTGTCACTCACGCCAACCGATTTCCAAGCTTGCTCCGGCCGGTGTTCATCCACCGCTTGCAGGCGATACACGTTGTCGCTGCCCAAGCGCGCACTGAGCTTGTCGAGCAATTGATACCAGCTATCGGCTTGTTGTCTCGGGTCCGGTAACCAGCTCGCGCTGGTTTCGATCAGCGGCAGCAAACGATCCACTTGAATGCTGAGCGCCAACACCGTGGCGGGTAGTTGTGCTTTGTTAAGGTGTTCGCGCGCTAAGCGGATCAAGCGATCCGTATTTCTTTCCGGTTTCGCTACGCGAATAGTTATTGTGGAAGATTGCTTGCCGCTATGCTCGAGCAACAGGCGACACTCGACGACTCCGGCGCCGCGTCCGCGCAGAAAGCCTTCCATTTCCGACAACAGTCGTTGCAACGGAAACAGCAGTGCCATGGCGTCATTGACCTCAAAACCAAACTCGGTTCGAGCAAGATAGGTTTCCGGCAGCACAAAATACGCGCGGGGATCGGGCAGTCGTCCGAGCAGGCGTTGCAGGTCCAGCCATAGGTCGGGGCCAAAGCGTTTGCTGAAGCCATCGGCGGGTAATGCGAGGCAATCCGCAATTCGTGTAATCCCCAGCGCAGATAATTTGCGCAAGGTTTCCTGCGGCCAGTCGAATAAAGTTAACGGCAGTTGCGCGGTACGAGTTTCTAATTCGTTTACGTTGGTACAGGCACGGATGCGCAGACCTTGTTCTCGTGCTTTGGCGAACAGCCATGCGGGCAGTGGCGTTGGTGCGACCCCGCACTCGACGTGATAGCCCAGTTGGTCCGTCCCCATTTTGAGTTTGTTGAGCAGCGCTCCTAATCCGCCATGCAGGCGCAGGGTAGATTCGACTTCCAGCAACAGACCTTCGTCTTGTTTGAGTGTAACGTTCGGCGTGAACTGGCTGGCCCAACAGGCGAAGTTATGTACCGCGTCATGTTCAAACTCAGTCTGGCGTTGCACCACGCGTATATCGTTCGCCAGCGTGCGTGCGGAAGCAATCGCCATCCCACTATGGATGCCGGCAAGACGTGCGCTTTGGTTCGCGGCAAATACGGTGGGCCGTGTGTCAGGCCCGCTGGTGATGACCAGCGGCTGGGAAGCCGCGCTGCCGCGCTCGGCAATTTGCAGAGACAATTCGGGTAGGGTGAGCGCAATCCACAGCATGATGGCTATCCGCGCAACGCATGTCGTTGCAAGGGCCGAGGTGTACCGCTAAATGGCAGGAGATTAAATTTAGCTTGGTGAGCGGCGAGTGCGTTGCTATCTGTCCGATCCGTTTCCGATGTTTCATTACGACTGCGCGCCCAATGGGCGGGATAGATGGGCAATCGTAATTCGGTCGACATCAGCGACGCGCGCCGTTTGATCAAACGTACTTGCAGATAACCGCTATGTGCGCAGACAGTAACGCGTGTAGGTGCGGGGGAGGCTTCGTCTGCGGCGCGCAACGGTCGATACAAAATTAGCGTACTGCCACCGGCGGCGGCGGCGACATGCAGACGGCGCAGCGCTTGGTAATTCAGTCCAAGGCCGCGTTGGTTGGCCGCCCAGCCGATGATCATGCCGCACGATCCTGCACGCACCGCTTGTTCCATCGCCCATAGCTGATCGTTTTCGCGCGCACGCACCATCACAAGCTGCTGCAGATTGATACCCTGCGCGGCCCACGCTTGCGGAAACGGAATAAACGGAGGCGCCACCAACACAATGCCTTTACCTGATTGCGACACTTGGCGTAGTGCTGGCATCAACAGCGAGAGTTCACCTATGCCTTGCTCGTTGCTCAATACCTCCGTCAGCGCGCCTTGCTCCCAGCCGTGATCGGGCAATGCCTGATCTAACGCTGTGTAACCTGTGCTGATGGCTGTGCGCGTGGTCGAGGGCAGTTGACCTATGCGCCAGATATCGGGGCGCTGTAGCAAGGTGTCGATGGAAGTGTTCATATTGAAATGTCATAAATCTTTAGAGGCAATTCAAAGCGGATGTATGGCCTGGGTGACCACGCCCCAGATGGCGCAATCGCTCTCAGCCGTGATGCGCATCGGCTCATATGCCGGGTTCTCGGGGAACAGCCAGAATTCTCCTTTTTTCGTCTTAAGGCGCTTCACGGTTACTTCACCTTGGATGGCGGCTACCACTATGCGTCCACTTTTCGCGGGCAGCGAGCGATCGACGATTAACATGTCGCCATCGAGAATGTTCGCGCCGATCATGGAATCGCCTTTGACTTTCACCATGAATGTCGTATCTTTATTCTTCACTAGCGCGGTGTTTAAATCCACGCGCCGCTCGATGTAATCATCAGCGGTTGCGGGAAAACCCGCAGGCACTTTTGATAGGTAAAGTGGAAGCTGCAGCACAACAGGATTGAGGGCGGGCAAATAACTGTCGCGCGGGGCTTGTCGTTCCGCAGCATACAGATTATTTTGCAGTGACTCGCAGACGCTGACGGGCAGGCGGATAGCTACGGTCGGTTCCCGCCACTTGCCTTTGCCCGGTTTGCGGCCCGCGCCGGAACGCTTACCGCCATGTGTTTGATTTAATTTCATAAATTTAAACTTGATTAACGTACAGTAATCAAGATAGCAGATTTCTAGGGGGTTGTCATGTGTGGTCGCATCGTCCAAAAAACTCCACCCAAGGAAATTGCCCTGCGTTTCGGCGTGCCCGACACCAATATTCGTTCCACGGAAAATTTCAATCCGCGATACAACATCGCACCGTCGTTACAGATACAAGCTGTTCGTCTGATGCCCAACGGAGAACGCGAATTGTTGGCGCTGACCTGGGGTTTGCTGCCGTCGTGGGCAAAGGAATCGAAAATCAGTTTTGCGACCAGTAATGCGCGCGCGGAAACGGTGGCCGAAAAACCGACGTTTCGTAATGCATTCAAATCAAGGCGTTGTCTGATTCCAGTCGATGGCTATTACGAATGGCATGCAACGCCGACGATCAAGCAACCTTGGTATATATCCGCAAAAGACGACCAGCCATTAGCATTGGCCGGCTTATGGGAAGAGTGGAAAGGCGAAGGAAAAGTGATTGAATCCTGCACCATCATCGTGACATCGGCCAATGAGCTTATGCG
>JBEEJL010000282.1:0-9984 GCA_041169175.1 Pseudomonadota bacterium
TGCAGAAGGACTGACGTTTCAACAACATCAGCGCGAGGCAGGCGAGTTTCTCGACGTGTTTGCCATGCCTTTGCCAGAAGTGCTGGAATGGATACGTAGCGGAAAAATCACCGATACAAAAACGATTACCGGCATACTTTGGTACGAAAAATTCGGACGTTAAGTTATCCGACTATTTCAGTATTGAGCTGTTTCTCTACTGCGGCTAATAATTCATCTGGCTTGAATGGTTTGCTGAGGTAGCCGTTCATGCCGGCTTGGAGACATTTTTCGTGATAGCCGGCGATGGCGTGAGCAGTGAGGGCGACGATGGGGACTTCGCCGTTGGCTGATTTGTCGCGCTTGCGGATAATATCCGTGGCAGCAAATCCATCCATGCCGGGCATTTGAATGTCCATCAAAATTAAATCACATGCTTGCTTGTCCAAAATTTCCAGCGCTTCCGCCGCGTTGTTAGCGATGATCGTGGCGTAATGGTTTTTTTGCAGGACGTGCGCGACGAGTAATTGCGTGTCTGGATTATCTTCTACCAATAATACGGTTTTCCCTGCAGCGCGTTGTTCGCGTAGCGAGTGGCGCGTAACCAGCACGACAGTTTTGTCGCTGACTTCCTGCGCGCCGGTAACGGCCAGTACGGCGTCATACAAATCAGTTTGCGTATAAGGTTTGGAGAGATATGCGGCGATGCCGTTTTCCTTACACATCTGCGCGTCGCCGCGACGGCCTTTACTGGCAATCATAATTAATATAGTGCGCGCCAAGCGTGGATGGTTTTTGATCTTGTGCGCCAGCATAAAGCCGCTGGTGTCACCTTTAAGATGGCTGTCGAGCACAACGACGGGAATCGGGCTGTCGTCATTGACGCACATTTCCAATAGTGTCATCGCCATATCGATACTGTCGGCTTCAAACGGTGCCATATCGTGGCGTTGAAAAAAGCGGCTGAGTTCATCGCGTTCGCGCGAGTCGTCGCTGACCACCATTGCGCCGAGTCCTTTAAGTGTTTCGAACACCGGTGCGGAGTGGGTCAGTAGTACAGATTTGCGTTCTGCCAAGGTAATGACAAAGGTGAATGTGCTGCCTTCGTTTAGTGTGCTTTGCAAATCAATTTTGCCGCCCATCGCATGCACCAGGCGCGAAGCGAGCGACAGTCCAAGTCCGAGCCCTTCAAATTCGCGCGCATGTGAAGTGTCAGCCTGATCGAAGGCTTTGAAAATATTAACCTGCATTTCAGCAGCGATACCCATGCCGGTGTCGCTCACTGAAAATTTGAGCCTGACCTGCGTATCTTCACGCGATTCCAGTGCAATGCTCACCATTACCTGCCCTTGACGGGTGAACTTGATGGCGTTGCCGACTAAGTGATTCAGCGTCTCCCGCAGGCGACCGGGATCGCCAATCAATCCATCCGGTACACCATCGCCGATATCCAGATCCAGCGTGACTTTTTCGTTTTCATCAGCAGCAATTTTTTGTTCGAATAAGGGCGACAAACAATCGCGCAAACTGAAGGGCAAATGATCCAGCGTGAACGAACCATCTTCCAGCTTGGAAAAATCCAGAATGTCGTTAATCATGGTCAACAAAGCTTGGCCGGAACGAGATACTTGCTCTAATTGAGCACGCTGTTCCTGATTGAGCGAAGAATTCAACACTAGATCTGCGTTGCCGATAATCGTATTCAGCGGCGTGCGCAATTCGTGGCTCATGTTGGCGACGAATTCATTCTTCGCTGCATTCGCTTCTTCCGCGGCGCGTTTCGCCACCACCAATTCCTGCCCCGATTGTCTGCGCACCGTCGCGTCGCGATGCAACCACAAATAACCCTGGTAAGACTCTTCTACATAAATCGGGATAAAACTGCGCTCAAATGCGCGCCCATCTTCCAGTTCCACTAATTCGTTCAGCACTTCTTTGCTATCCAGCAAGATTTCAGACAGACGCGAAATAAATGCCATGGGGTCGGCAAATTTTTTCTTCACCTCGTGCGTGACGTGACGCGCTTCCATACCCATCAGCGAAAGCGGCGCCGCTTCGACGCCGAGGTAGTCGCAGTAGGTTTCATTAATGTGGGTGATGATGCCGGTTTTATCCACCATCATCACGCCGGTATGCAAATTGTCCATCAGCGTCACCAGTCGGCTGCTGGCGGCGTTCAATTCTTCTTCCGTCTCTTTGCGCTGCGTGATGTCGCTTACCGTACCGCATATGCCTATAGGGCTGGCGTTGTTATCGTAGGCCACGGCGGCGCGCAGTTCGGTCCAATGCACTTTGCCGCTGCGATCATGGCAGCGCATCTCGTGGCCGTAATTCAGCGCTTTTCCCTCAAGCAAACCCTTCAAATAAAAGCGTACGCCACTGGCGTCATCGGGATGCACGACGAATAGAATCGATTTACCCAGCGTTTCCGCGATCGAATAGCCCGACATGCGCACCCACGCTGGATTGAGATAGACGCAGTTGCCGTCGAGGTCGCTTTGAAATACGACATCGTTCAGGCTATCGACAATGCCGCGAAATTCTACGTTTGGAGCAGTCATAGAGTTAGGCTTGAGATGGGATGCGTCGTTGGGCAAAATGCACTCGGTTTAGATTCATTAAGATGACTGAATGTAAACCATTGTCGCGGAAAAAGGCAGCAATAACGGCACAATTTCCCACGTAAATCGGCATTTTTTTCGCCTGCTTTGTGCGCTATGTCACAGACGAGCGAACGATTTGAATATGCCGCGTGGTGGAAGCGTCGTGATTGCCCAGAGCTTGTGAAGGATGAAGTTCCGGCAAAATTTTATTCGCCAATTGCTTACCCAGCTCTACACCCCATTGATCAAATGAGTTGATATTCCAGATTACGCCTTGGACAAAAACTTTGTGTTCATACAGCGCGACTAGCATACCGAAATTTTTTGGCGTCAGCTTGCCGAGCAAAAGGGTATTGGTCGGGCGATCGCCGGGGAAAACTTTATACGCGACTAATTTTTCCGCCTCGTCTTTCGGCATGCCTTGAGTAATGAGTTCAGCACGCGCCTCATCTGCCGTTTTGCCGCGCATCAAAGCTTCGGTTTGTGCAAAACAATTCGCCAATAACATGGCCTGATGTTCGCCGGCCGGATTCAAGCTGTGCAAGCAAACAATAAAATCGGCCGAAATTAAATCGGTGCCTTGATGGATCAGTTGATAAAACGCATGTTGGCCGTTGGTGCCCGGCTCGCCCCAAATGACCGGCCCCGTCGCGTAATCGACCGCTTCGCCATTATTATCGATGCGTTTGCCGTTGCTTTCCATATCGAGTTGTTGCAAGTAAGCGGGGAAGCGAGCGAGATATTGGTCGTAAGGCAACACGGCATGAGTCGCCGCGCCGCAGAAATTGCGGTTCCATATGCCTACCAGCGCCAGCAATACCGGCAGGTTCGCGCCGAATTTTGCGTGATGAAAATGATCATCCATCTCGTGCGCACCGGTCAACATTTCTTCAAAGCTATCCATGCCGATACATAAGGCAATGGATAAACCGATCGCCGACCAGAGCGAATAACGTCCGCCGACCCAATCCCAAAAGCCGAACATGTTTTGTGTGTCGATGCCGAAGGCCGCGACTTCTTTCGCGTTAGTCGAGACGGCGACGAAATGTTTGGCCACTGCATCTTGGGGCGCGAATTGTAATAACCAATTGCGCGCGGTGTGCGCATTAGCCAAAGTTTCTTGCGTGGTAAAAGTTTTCGATGCGATGATGAACAGCGTGGTTTCCGCGTTCAACCGCTTGATGGTTTCCATCATGTGCGTGCCGTCCACATTGGAAACAAAATGCAGGGATAATTTTTCGTGAGCGTAATGTTGTAATGCGTGGCACGCCATCAACGGACCCAAGTCAGAGCCGCCGATGCCGATGTTGACAATATCGGTGATGGCTTTTCCGTTATGGCCGCGCCACTCTCCGCTACGAATTTTGTCGCTGAAGCTGCGCATTTTTTGCAGCACCGCCAAGATGTCGGGCATCACATCTTTACCATCGGTGATGACTGGTTTGCCGCTGCGATTGCGCAACGCGGTATGCAACACCGCGCGCTTTTCGGTCGAATTAATTTTTTCGCCGCTGAACATTTTCTCAATTTTGTCGCCAAGGCTGGCGTCGCGCGCAAGCTTGAGTAACATCACCATCGTTTCTTGAGTGATTTTATTTTTCGAGTAATCAAGAAAAATGTCGCCGACTTTTAAAGAAAAATGTTCTGCCCTTTTGGGATCAGTTGCAAACAGTTCGCGTAGCGTGGTGGCGGATAGGGCTTGCTGATGGGTTGTCAGAGCTTGCCAAGTGGGTGATTGCGTGAGTTTTGACATTTTATATAAGTATTTGATTTAATTGAACTATTTTTAAAGAGAAATTTGTTTTTGCAACGCCCATTGCACGTGTTCGCGCACTAAAGCAGATGCATCATCCACGCGCGCGCGCAAAGCCGCAAGTATTGCGGGTGATTTTTTTGCGTTACCCAAACCGACGGCGAGGTTGCGCAGCCAACGTTCGTGACCGATGCGATGAATCGCGCTGCCGGCGAGTTTTTGTTCAAACTCGCTTTCGCTCCAGGCGAATAAGCTGACCAGCGATACATCATCGAGGCCGTTACGCACGGCGAAGTCATGCTCGACGCTGGTTTGCGCAAATTTATTCCACGGGCACACCAGTTGGCAATCATCGCAACCATAGACGCGGTTGCCGATCAGCTCGCGGAATTCCAGCGGGATGCTGCCATGATGTTCGATAGTGAGGTAGGAAATGCATCTACGCGCGTCAAGTTTATAAGGTCCGACGATGGCCTGGGTCGGGCAGACGTTTATGCAAGCTTGGCAAGTGCCGCAGTGGTCGCTTTGTTCGGCGTCGGTAGGTAATGGTAAGTCGGTATAAATTTCACCGAGAAAAAACATCGAACCCGCTTCGCGCGTGAGCAATAAAGTATGTTTACCGCGCCAGCCGATGCCGGATTTTTTTGCCAGCTCGACTTCCATTACCGGAGCGGAATCAGTGAATACGCGAAAATGGCCAGCGCCGGTTTGCGCTTCAATTTGGCTGACCAGTTTGGCGAGTTTATGGCGCATGACTTTATGATAATCACGACCCAATGCATAGCGTGAAATAAAAGCGCTGGACGAATCGTGAATAACGTCCCAACTATCGCGCGCTTGCGGCGGCGAATAATTCAGGCGCACCGAAATCACGCGCAAGGTGCCGGGTATCAGCTGATCCGGACGTGTGCGTTTGACGCCGTGTTTTGCCATATAATCCATGTCGCCCTGATAGCCGAGCGACAACCACTGCTGCAAGCCTTGTTCTGCGGCGGCTAATTGCGTGTCGGTGATGCCGGTTTGCTGAAAGCCCAGTTCACCGCTCCAACGTTTGACGTCGAGTGCGAGTTGCGGGAAATCGATGGCTGGGTTAGCTGAAATAGTGTGCGGCATGGGTCTATGATACCGCCAACTCGTGCAACCGAAAAATGAGCGGATGTTTTTGAAGCGCCAGTGAAAAATATTACCCAACAACTTGCCGACGAAGCCGCGACCCAGCAATTGGGACGTCAACTGTCGTCCTGCCTCGCCGCGGGAGTGACGCTGCATCTGCGCGGCGACCTGGGCGCGGGCAAAACCACCCTCGTGCGCGCCATGCTGCAGGGCCTAGGTTACGCGGGCAAGGTAAAAAGCCCGACTTACACCTTGGTTGAATCTTATGTGGTTTCTCCTTTATACTTGTATCACTTTGATTTTTATAGGTTCCTTGACCCCGAAGAATGGATAGAAGCCGGTTTGCGCGATTACTTCAATGCCCAAAGCGTTTGTCTGGTCGAATGGCCGGAGAAGGCGGGCGATTTATTGCCTGCGCCGGACCTGACGATTCATTTGCACATCGAACAGAACAGTCGTCGCGCCGAGATCACGGCGCATACGGCGCGCAGCGAATCGAGTTTGCACGCGGCAAAAATATTTTGATACAACATTTTTTTAGCGCGCTATTTTTCTTCCTTTGTCTCACTGTGCCAGCACATGCGATGACGCAAATGAGCGCCGTGCGCGTGTGGCCCGCGCCGGAATACACGCGCATCACGCTCGAATCCCCCGCCGCGATTAAATGGCAACTCATGGCGCTAAAAAATCCTGAGCGCCTGGTGCTGGATTTGGAAGGCGTCGAGCCGAATGCGGTGCTGGAAAGTCTGGCGGCAAAAATTAAACCCAATGATCTATATATTCAAGCGGTGCGCGTGGCGCGCTTCAAACCCGGCGTGGTGCGCGCGGTGTTCGACTTGAAAGCCGAAGTGAAGCCGAGCGCGTTTATTCTCACGCCGGTCGCGCAATATGGCCATCGCTTGGTGCTGGATCTGTACCCGGAAAAACCGGCTGATCCAATTATGGCGGTGTTAGGTCTGAACGAAAATGGTGAACCGATAAAAGAAGCAGCGCCGTTACCAAGTGCGTCCGTGGCCCTGATTGCGCCTCAAGAGGCGATAGAAAAGCATACCGAACTTCCTTCCGTTCCGAAGCAATTAATCGGACGCAAAATTATTATCGCCATCGACGCCGGTCACGGCGGAGAAGATCCCGGCGCGCACGGCGCCAGCGGCTCGCGCGAAAAAGATATTACCTTGTCTATTGCACAAAAATTGCGCGACCGTATTGATCAAGATCCTGAGATGCGCGGCGTGTTGACGCGTGACGGCGATTATTTTATTCCCTTGCAAACGCGCACCATCAAAGCGCGCAAAATTCATGCAGATTTATTTGTCTCGATTCATGCTGACGCGTTTGTTAGCCCTGAGGCACGCGGTTCGTCGGTGTTTGCTTTGTCAGAGAGCGGAGCGACCTCCACTGCGGCGCGTTTGTTGGCGCAGCGGGAGAATGCGTCAGACTTGATCGGCGGTGTGAATCTTGCCGTGCGCGATCCGTACCTCGCCCGAACCTTGCTCGATTTATCGCAAACTGCAACGATTAACGACGGCTTAAAGCTGGCAAAAGAAGTGTTGGATGCGATGGGCGGTATCAATAAATTGCACAGCCGCAAAGTCGAGCAGGCTGGATTCGCCGTGTTGAAGTCGCCGGATATTCCGTCAATACTGGTCGAGACGGCGTTCATTTCTAATCCGGATGAAGAAGCGCGATTGAACGATCAGGGCTATCAAGAAAAAATTGCCAATGCGATTTTCAACGGTATTAAACGTTACTTCTCGAAGAATCCGCCGATGAATCGGACCAAAGTGGTTATGCGGTAAATTATTGATTTTATTGATATTTTTGAAATAAAAAAGGCGCAATCAGCGCCTTTTTTAATCTTAAGGATTCGATGTTTTAATGTGACGTAGTTTCGCTCACTATGGCGGTCATTCCTATCATCGCTTGATTTGCGTCGTAAATCGGCGCGGCCAGCCAAGCGCAAGTAATGTTTTGTCCATCCAGCCTAAGATTATGTGTGGTGAAACGCATGCCGTCAGGATGGTTTGTCAAATCATCCCAAATTAACTTGATGCCTGAGCGATCTTCTTCGATGACTAGTTCCGCCGCGTGATGCCCCAAGATTTGTGCGCGCGTGTAACCAAACATTTGTTCGGCACGCTGGTTCCATTCTGATACACAGAAATTCATATCCCACTGCACCATCGCAACGGGCGAGTGTTGTAAATACAAGGCTAATTTTTTCTCGGCGATTGATGAGCGTGATTCGGCGCGACTTCGATTAATATTTTCTGTCTCCAGCGCTATGATGGCTTCTCTGGATTGTTGGCGTTCGGTTTCCAAGCTCGACGCCAGCGACAAATTTTTGAAACGCGTGGTCAGCGCATCGATTACGCCTGCGTTCGCGCGCGAGTGAATAAACAACAGCAACGCCACCAGCGCCAGCAATACTAAGCCGAGCAGGACATGATGCCGATCGCGCAGTAACAATAGATGAAATGCCAATGGCACGAGGGCAGGCACGGCGTAGGAAACAAAAGCGGGTCGATAGGGCGCATGTTCAGCCAGCGCGCCAGTGGTGAGCAATGCCACTAACATAATGACGCTCATTTCGTTAAACAAATTACCCAGAGGAAATAATAGTGTACCGACCATGGCCCAGCCGAATCCCATTAGTCCAGTGCCCACCACAAACCAATTGCCCCAGTTCGGCGCTTGTTCGATGGTGGGTTTGCTGCTCATATAGGCTTTATATAAACCATAACGCGCAATCGTCAGCACGCTAATAAACGCCAACCAGGCAAATAGCGCGGGGCGCGGGGATAATTCGTTCCACAACACCGCGCCCAGCGCGAGCGCGACCAACAGCGTAGCAAGGTAGCCGACCAGTGACAGGCGATAGAGCAGGCGCACTTGCTCTGCATAAATCAAGTCGGTTTCAGCAGTATCAGCCTGCGTCAGGCGATGGTTAGCTGTCGGAGCAATGATCGAAGTAACTATGGCCATGGGCAAAATATCGTTAAATCAGTCTGGGAAAGGGCACACGGCTTTAAGACTAGCATGTGAATCTGAAAATAAAAGGTAGGGGAATCGGGTATTTTTCCTCTGCGTCAAAGGCTGGCTTGGCAGAAAGGCTGCAAATTAGCCTTCAATTGGCCTAAATCTACAGTAATGGGGCATTTTCCCGCGTCAGGAAATTTTTACGCTGTCCAGTAGTAGATATAATGTTGTATTGTTTTGTTCCCTTGATTTTATGTCTGCCATTCACCTACTGCCTGATTTACTCATTAACCAGATCGCCGCGGGCGAAGTGGTCGAGCGGCCTGCCGCCGCGCTGAAAGAGTTGTTGGAAAATAGTTTGGATGCGCAGGCGCTATCCATTGCGGTGCAACTCGAAGCGGGCGGCATGAATCGATTGAGTGTGACCGACGACGGCGCAGGCATCGCGAAACAAGATTTATCGCTCGCGCTGGCGCGCCACGCCACCAGCAAGATTGCGACATTACAGGATCTCGAATCGGTGGCGAGTCTGGGGTTTCGCGGCGAAGCGCTGGCGAGTATCGGCGCAGTGTCGCATTTATCCTTATCCAGCCGCCGTGCCGACGATAAACATGCGTGGAAAATAGAGCTTACTGGCGGCGCGCTAGCGCCGATACAGCCGGCGGCGCTGGCGCAAGGCACGCAGATCGACGTGCGCGATTTATTTTTTAACACCCCGGCGCGACGCAAATTTCTCAAATCCGAAGCGACCGAATTTGCGCATAGCGATGAGGCGTTCAAGCGCATCGCGCTAAGTCGCGCCGATGTCGCCATGACGCTGACACACAACGGGCGTAATAATTGGCGTTTGCCCGCGCAAGAACCCGTCGCGCGGGTGGCGGCGATTTTGGGTGATGATTTTGCGCGTGAGTCGGAAATCATCGATGTCAGCGCTGCCGGATTGCGTTTGTCCGGCGTAGCGGGGCGACCGGCCGCCGCGCGTTCCAGCCGCGACGAACAATATTTTTTCGTCAACGGTCGTTTTGTGCGCGACAAACTTTTATCCCACGCGGTGCGTCAGGCGTATCAAGATGTGTTGCATCATTTACGCCATCCGGCTTACGTATTGTTTCTGCAAATCGATCCGGCCTTGGTCGATGCCAACGTGCATCCAACCAAAACCGAAGTACGCTTTCGCGACGGGCGTGCGGCACATCAATTTATTTTTCATGCGCTGCATAAAGCGCTGGCACAGCCAGTGCATACCGGCGCATCAAGCGCAGGCGAGCACAGTGCATTTGCCATTCCGGCGATGGAAATGGTGGCAACAAAAAATTTCTCGATGCCGAGTGCCACACAAAAATTTTATTCTGGCGCGCAACAAACATCATTTAATGTCTCCGAGCCCCGGCCATTTTATGAGACTTTATTTGGTAAAAAAACTGATTATAATCAATTAGTTAAAGAAGCCCCCGGTCAGCGCACGGAAACCCCGATTGAAACCAATACCAACCAGCAAGACGCGCAACCATTAGGTTTTGCCTTGGCGCAATTACTCGGCATTTACATCCTCGCGCA
>JBEEJL010000283.1:0-2599 GCA_041169175.1 Pseudomonadota bacterium
CAACAACTCGCTAACTTGCGCATCGTTCAACACGACGCAATAGAAATTTTGCGTGACATGATTCCTGCTGCATCGCTGGCTGGCATACATATTTTCTTCCCCGATCCATGGCCGAAAAAACGTCATCACAAACGCCGCTTGATACAAGCGCCGCTGGTGAAAACACTGTGTGAAAAATTGCAGCCCGGTGCGTATATTCATGTCGCAACCGATTGGCAAGAATACGCAGAACATATTCTCGCCACCCTGTCTGCCGAACCTTTGCTTAACAATAGCGCAGACGGTTACGCGCCGCGCCCAACCTATCGCCCGCTGACTAAGTTCGAGCAACGCGGTTTGAAATTAGGTCATGGCGTATGGGATATTATTTTTACTCGTAACTGAAATGGCTTGGATGAAAAATTTTGACTTCTGTAAAGTTGCGCAAGCTTTTTTATTTCTCCTGTTGGCGGCTTGCGCTGCCAACCCACCTACAGCAGAATTTAAGCCTTCGGTGGAACGTATTCCGCCTAAACATATTTTGCACAGTCTATTTGTTGCCGGCGATATCGCCGATTGCCGAAACAAAACCCCGGCGAAAAGTAGCGCGGCGCAAACCGCTGCGCAGTTAGAAACCCTCCTGCCCACTACTACCAACACCAGCATTATTACATTAGGCGACCACGTTTATGAAAACGGCACGGCGCAGGAATATAGCGATTGCTACGCGCCGACTTGGGGTCGCTTCAAGGAAAAAACTTTCCCAGCCCCGGGCAATCACGACTACAACACGCCGATGGCTTCAGGCTACTACGATTATTTTGGCGCGCGCGCGGGACCCGCGCGACGCGGTTACTACAGCTTTGATGTTGCCGGCTGGCATGTGATTTCTCTCAACAGCAATATCGCCGATGATAACGGTATGGAACAAATTAAATGGTTGCGCGAAGATTTGGCGGCAAATAAATCTCAATGCACCATCGCGTATTGGCACCACCCATTATTCACTTCCGGCTTACGCGGCAATAACAGGATGATGAAATCTGCATGGAAAATTTTGCATGAAGCCAACGCAGATATTGTACTCACCGCGCATGACCACCATTACGAACGTTTCGCCCCGCAAGACGCAGAAGGGAGAGCAGACGGCGCGCGTGGATTGACAGAGTTTCTGGTCGGCTCGGGCGGCGCGAATTTATCTACCATTGTCGATCCACCACGCCAAAACAGCGAAGCGCAAATCATTGGCACATTCGGTATTCTGCGACTGGATTTACAAGAAGGACAATACGCCTGGGAATTTATTCCGGTTGCGGGTTCGGCTGCGCGCGACAGCGGCGTCGGCTCGTGTCATTAATCTTTGTCGCGCAAAAAAATCTGCAACAAATCATTCAAAAACAATCGACCTTTTTCGGTCGGCGCGATGCGTTGATGATCGCGCGAAATCAGTCCGCGCGACTCCGCTTCACGTAATTCTTTTTCCATCACACTCAACGGCAACGACGTTCGCTCTTGAAATAAGGGCACTACAAAACCTTCGCGCAAGCGCAGCGCATTCATCATAAACTCAAACGGCAACTCATTGCGCGACACTTCATGTTCTTCTTGCACATGCGCGGCGCGGGCCACACTATCCAAATAAGCTTGCGGATGCTTATGCCGCATCATTCGTAATATATTGTTTTTATTAGATATTTTGCTATGCGCGCCGGCGCCGATGCCGAGGTAATCGCCGAACTGCCAATAGTTCATATTGTGCTTGCTGCGATGATCGGCTTGCGCGAAAGCGGAGGTTTCATAATTGTCATATCCGGCATCGCGCAATTTTTTTTCAATCGCTTGCTGCATGTCGGCGGCCGAATCATCGTCCGGCAGTTTGGGCGGATGGCGAAAAAATAAAGTGTTCGGCTCCAAAGTTAAATGATACGCAGAAATATGCGGCGGATTGAATGACAAGGCTGTGTCGATGTCTTGTAACGCATCGGCTAAAGTTTGCTGCGGTAAGGCATACATAATATCGAGATTGAAATTGTCGAAATTGTGTTTAGCCATGTCGATGGCCCGCCGCGCTTCGCTGTCATCGTGAATGCGCCCTAAGGCTTTCAGATGGATCGGATTAAAACTCTGAATACCAATCGACAATCGGTTAATCCCACTTTTCGCATAAGCAGAAAATTTCTCCGCTTCAAAAGTACCCGGATTCGCTTCCAAAGTAATTTCCGCATTCGACTCCGGCCGCACCAGCGCGCGCACGGCGGCGAGAATATCATCAATCGCAGCGGCGGAAAATAAACTCGGCGTCCCGCCACCGAAAAAAACACTATGCACTCTGCGCCCGTAAATCTGCGGAATCGCCTGTTCGAGATCATGAATCAACGCAGCAACGTATTGTTTTTCCGGATGCACGCCCTTCGCCTCATGCGAATTAAAATCGCAGTAAGGACATTTTTTTACACACCACGGAATGTGAATATATAAAGATAGCGGCGGCAGCGAAGTGAAATGAATGCCGGACGAGGTCAGCGGAATAGTGGCGATGGAAGTCATGAAGCTATTTTACGCTACCAAGCTTGCTCAAAGTAATCCGTAGGGTGCGCCGCGCGCACGCGTAAAGCTTGAT
>JBEEJL010000284.1:0-4562 GCA_041169175.1 Pseudomonadota bacterium
ATTCGGCTCGTTGATTTCTTTCGGCGACAGCTTGAGTGATGCCGGTGCCTACAATGCGGGTTTCGTTACCCAAGTAGGCGGCGGCAAATTCACCACCAACCCAGGCGCGGTTTGGATTGAAAATGTGGCCCAATCCTATGGGCTAACTATTACACCAAATAAAGTAGGTGGGTTTGGCGTAACACCTGTAACTTGCCCCAAGCCGTCATGCACAGCCTATGGCCAAGGCGGCTCGCGCGTTACCAGCCAACCCGGCATTGGAAATACCGACAGCCAAGCTCTAAATAGCGGAGCGCAGACTGTCCCTATGGCAACACAAATTGCCGATCACCTCGCACAGCACGGCAGCACGTTCAAAAGTGACGACCTGATTTTTGTTTGGGGCGGTAACAATGATATTTTCATTTGGTTCGGCCTGACTGGTACTACTATACCGGGGACTACCACTGTGGTGACTCCAGCAATTGCAACTGCTCAGGTACAAAAAGCCGCAGGAGAACTGGTTACGCTGATTTCCGATAAAATCGTTGCCAAAGGCGGCCAATATGTGGCGGTACTGAACCTTGGCGATAGCAGCAAGACACCATTTGGTTTCGGCTTGCCCGATGACGCTGCTCGAGGTTATCTCTCTAGCCTGGTCAATGCTTTCAACAAGACAATGACCGACGGCATCAAAGCAAAAGGCCTTAACGTATTGCTAATTGATACAAACACTGCGGCTAAGGATATAGATGCCAATCCTGCCAAATACGGCATCAGCAACGCTACTTTGCCTGCCTGCGACGGGGTCAAGATTGCCAATATCACAGGTGGTGCAGTGACCAATGGTTCATCACTGTTTTGCTCGCCAAATACTTTCGTTACCGCAGGGGCAGACACGACCTATCGGTTCGCTGATAGCGTGCATCCAACAACTCTCGGCCACAAGATCATTTCTGATTTGGTGAAAACAGAACTGCAGAATAGAGGCTGGCTTAAATAACTCTTCCTATATTTTGTGTTAGAACAAAAAAGGGCCTGAGGGCCTTTTTTTATTTCATAATGAAAGCATGAAAAAAGTTTATGTCGCGCTGAATTTGCCGGATGCTCACATTATCTTAAATATGCTCACGCAGGTTGGCATTGATGCGCATGTGTTCAACGCCAACGCGCAAAGCGGCATGGGTGAAATGCCGTTTACCGAAACCTATCCGCAAGTGTGGGTCATGAATGACGAACAATATTCACGCGCAAAAAATATTGTGCGTGACTACGCACTCGCGCCGACCGACCATCGCATCGTGCATTGCCCCGAATGCAATGAAGAAAATCCACTGAACTTTGGGGTGTGTTGGAACTGCGGCATTGCGCTGACACATACTCAATAAAAATTCAATATAATCAAATGGTTATTTCTTAGCCTACGTTCGGCGCAGGGAAAGAAATTCCTTCCCCCCTTGTCCTCGGGTGGTTTGGCCGAGGGTTCAAGGGGATTGTGTAGGGTGCGCCTGCGCACCACAGCATTCGATGCGAGCGTAGATGCCTGACGCCGTTTTGGTGCGCGAGCGCACCCTACGAAATGCATGTCCATCGTGCGTAAGCAAAAAGGAACAAAGAAGTCCCTTCCCCCTTGACGGGGGAAGACAAGACGCCGCATAGCGGCTTCTTGCGGTGAAAACTAACATTCGCACGGCGAAAGTTATGTTGAAGCCAATAGGATGGGGATGAGTTGGGGTTGCCTGCGAAATATGAACCCATCCCCACCCCAACCCTCCCCTTGAAGGGGAGGGAGCTAAGCCCTTATTTGCCGCACGCGCTCAAACAAACAAATCGCTGCTGCTGCTGCCGCGTTTAACGATTCCATTTTTCCCGGCATCGGAATCGAGACTTGCGTAGTCGCGACTTCCAGCATCGCTTCTGACAACCCTGCACCTTCATTGCCTATCAGTAACGCAACAGGCCCGCGCAAATCAGTTTGATAAATCGACTGCGGCGCGGCAAGACTGGTCGCCACGACTCTGCCTTTGAAACTTAACGCGAGGCGAGATAAATCCACGCCCTCATGAATCGACAATAAAAAATGTGCGCCCATCGCCGCGCGGATTACTTTAGGCGACCACGGAAACGCGCAATGCGCGGATAAAAAAACATGCTGCACACCCGCCGCCGCCGCCGAACGCAAAATCGAACCAAGATTGCCTGGATCCTGAATGTCTTCCAGCATCACGCAAAAATCTATATCGTGCGCAGGTTTCGGTTTCGGTGTTTCAATCAATGCCAACACACCGACCGGGGTTTCTACCGGGGAAATTTCCGCGAACATGGCGTCGGGCAACGATATTATTTCCGCTTCGCCGCACTTCTTTACCAGCACTTGAATTTCAACGTTACTCTCCCCACTCTCGCTCACCAGCAAAGTTTTCGGCGCACCGTATTGCGCCTGATACATCTCTATCAAATGCACACCATCGAGCAAGGACAAGCCAAGCTTTTTTCGCTCGCGCGTAGAAGCGGCGAGCTTATGCAACGTTTTGTAAAGCGGGTTATCGCGCGAGGTGATTTTTTTCATTTGGCTATTTTACCTATATGTTGCATATGCAAAGTCCTTTTATTGGCAAGCCTAGTTTTGATTGCTACACTGACACAAAATCCATAGTCACTTCCAAGGGAAAAATAACATGCTCTCAGACATTGAAATCGCCCAAAAAGCCAAGATGCACCGCATTGTTGAACTTGCCCGCGAACGGCTAGGCATATCGGACGAACATCTGGAACCCTACGGTCACTATAAATCCAAGCTGTCGCTGAGTTATATCGACAGCCTGAAAAATAAACCCAATGGCAAATTGATTTTGGTCACTGCCATCAGCCCGACTCCTGCAGGCGAAGGCAAGACGACGACGACAGTTGGCCTCGGCGATGCGCTGAATAAAATCGGCAAGAAGGCGATGATTTGTTTGCGCGAGCCGAGCCTTGGGCCAGTGTTCGGCATGAAGGGCGGCGCGGCGGGCGGCGGCTATGCGCAAGTGGTGCCGATGGAAGACATCAACCTGCATTTCACCAGCGACTTTAACTCTATCGCCCTCGCGCATAATTTATTGTCGGCCATTATCGACAATCATATTCATCATGGTAACGAACTCAGCTTCGACGTGCGCCGTATTACCTGGAAGCGCGTGGTCGATATGAACGACCGCGCACTGCGCGAGATCACCGTCGCGATGGGTGGCCCGGCGAATGCTTATCCGCGCCAGGATGGTTTCGATATTGTCGTGGCGTCGGAAGTGATGGCGATTTTTTGCCTCGCTACGTCACTCAAGGATTTGAAAAACCGTCTTGGCAATATCGTGGTCGGTTATACGCGTGAACAAAAACCGATTACCGCGCGCGATTTGAAAGTGCATGGCGCGATGACGGTGTTGCTGAAAGACGCGTTACAGCCGAATCTGGTGCAAACACTGGAAAATAATCCGGCCATGATTCACGGTGGACCCTTCGCCAATATCGCTCACGGCTGCAACTCTGTACTCGCCACACAAACTGCGTTGAAGCTCGCCGACTATGTCGTGACCGAAGCAGGCTTCGGCGCGGACTTGGGCGCAGAAAAATTTATCGACATCAAATGCCGCAAATCCGGTTTACGTCCCGACGCAGTTGTCATCGTCGCGACGATACGCGCATTGAAATTCCACGGCGGCGCGGAGTTGAAAGAACTCAACAAGGAAAACCTTACCGCGCTGGAAAAAGGCGTGGCTAATCTCGAACGCCACGTTAACAACGTGCGCAACCATTACGGCTTGCCGTGCGTAGTGTCGATTAACCATTTCACTTTTGATACTGACGCGGAAATCGCGTTGCTGAAAAGAAAAATGGCGCATCACGAAGCGCCCGTGGTGTTTGCGAAACATTGGGCCGAGGGCGGTGCAGGCGCGGCGGACTTGGCAAAAACCGTGGTCGATTTAATCGCCAACGTGCCATCGGATTTTCATTTCGTGTATGAAGATTCTGACACGCTATGGGATAAAACCAAAGCCATCGCGACCAAGATTTACGGCGCTGCCGACGTCACCGCGGACCAAAAAATCCGCCAGCAAATCGACAAACTGCAACAAGACGGTTACGGCCACTACCCAGTGTGCATCGCCAAAACGCAATATTCTTTTTCCACCGATCCCGCCTTACGCGGCGCGCCATCGGGCCACATTATCAACGTGCGGGAAGTCCGCCTGGCGGCTGGCGCAGAATTTATCGTGATGGTGTGCGGCGATGTGATGACCATGCCGGGCTTGCCGAAGATTCCTTCGGCAGAAAAAATTGATATCGATGAGAATGGAAAAGTGGTTGGATTATTTTGATATATTATTTAATATAATCAATTAGTTACATAATATTCTTGTCATCCTGAGCGATAGCGAAGGATCTGCTTTTAAAGCGGTGAAGCAGATTCTTCGCTATCGCTCAGAATGACAAAGTTTTTTTTGAATACAGTGTGGAATCTCCTTTACCATTACAAGCGCTGATTCTGCTTATCATTATCTGAGGTCATATGGACACACCCATCACCCACAACCCCCTCATCGCGC
>JBEEJL010000285.1:0-4939 GCA_041169175.1 Pseudomonadota bacterium
CTCGCCCACCGGGCCGCTGCACTTCGGCTCGCTCGTTGCCGCTGTCGGCAGCTATCTTGACGCGCGTGCGCATGGCGGCGAGTGGTTAGTGCGTATCGAGGATCTCGATACCCTGCGCACGGTGCCCGGCGCGGCCGAAAATATTTTGCGTACGCTGGAAGCGTTCGGTTTTGCATGGGACGGCGAAGTGGTTTATCAAAGTGCGCGGGCAGATTTGTATCAAGCTGCGCTGGAAAAATTACGCGAACAAGATTTAATTTACCCCTGCGCCTGCTCGCGCAAAGAAATTGCCGACTCTTCGATCGTCGGCATCGATGGCTTGGTCTATCCGGGCACCTGTCGTTCAGGCGTTCATCAAAGCACTAAAACCGCTCGCGCATTGCGTGTGGGAACCGAAGAAAAATTGAATAAATTCAATGACTTATTAAATGGCGATGTAGAACAGAATATCGCCAAAGAAATCGGCGATTTTGTCGTGTGGCGTGCGGATGGTTTGGCGTCGTATCAACTAGCCGTGGTGGTCGATGATGCCGCACAAGGCATCACGCACGTGGTGCGCGGCGCGGATTTGCTCGCCTCGACACCGCGACAAATTTATTTGCAGCAGTTATTGCAATTGCCTACACCTTACTATCTACACCTGCCCGTCGCGGTTAACACTGCAGGTGAAAAACTCGGCAAGCAGACTTTAGCCACGCCTTTGAATGCATCCAACCCTGTTCCCGAATTGCTCGCCGCGTTGAACTTTCTCGGCCAACCGCTGCCCGACCGGTCGATGGATTTGACCGAGTTATGGTCTTGGGCCAATATCCGTTGGTCGCGGGAAAACATTCCGCCCCAACACTTAATGCCGAATATCCGCATTTCGTCGTAAACTATCTGCATTTCGTCGCGCCGGCCTATCGCCCCACAAGGGCTTAGATGATAATTACATCAGCCACCCTCCACAGATTGATGCCATGAATTCTGAATCTTCGGTTGTAAAAACCAAATCTGCCGCACGCTGGCTAGTCCCATTCATTCTGCTGGCCATTATTTTGGCTGGCGGCGCTGCATGGGCTATGAAAAGTAAAAGCAAAAACGCGGAAGCCGCGGCCAAACTTGACGAAAAACCTTTGGTCATGGAGCTCGCCCCGCGCGATGTCGCGACCATTGCCAATAAAGTATTACGCACCAACTTAATTTTATCCGGTACGCTAATGCCGCTGAACCAAACCACGGTGAAATCCAAAGTCGCCGCTGAAGTGCGCCAAATAACCGTGCAAGAGGGCGACAAAGTCGCACGCGGACAAATCATCGCGCAACTTGATGTCGCCGATCTGAAAGCGCGTCTCGCTTCACAACAAGCTACGCTCGATGAGGCACGCGCGCGTCTTGCCCTGGCGGAAAAAAATCGCGCCACCAATCAAGCGCTACTCAACCAAAATTTTATTTCGCAAAACGCTTATGACGGCATCGCCAGCAGCGCTGATGTCGGCCAAGCCAGCGTGCGCGCCGCTGAAGCACAATGGCAAATTGCCCGCCGCGCAATGGACGACGCGGTAGTACGCTCGCCGATGGACGGCATTATCAGCAAGCGCTTTGTGCAGCCGGGCGAAAAAATCAATTTCGATGCCCCTGTCGCGGCGATAGTCAGCTTAAACAAAATGGAACTGGAAGCGCCGGTTCCCACGAATGAAATTCCACGCATTAAAGCCGGACAGACTGTCGATTTCAATGTCGATGGTTTTAATGGCCGCACATTCAGCGGCAAAGTTGCGCGCATCAACCCCTCCGCTGAGAACGGTTCGCGCTCGATCATGGTGTATGTGTCGGTCGATAATACTGACAATGCTTTGAAAGGCGGCATGTTCGCTAAAGGCACCATCACACTGGAAAAATCCGCAGCCGTCCCGGTCGCGCCGCTTAGCGCATTGCACGAGGAAAAAGGCCAAGCCGTGTTGCACCAAATTGTCGACGGAAAAATTATCGCGCAGCCAGTAAGTCTAGGTTTGCGTAACGAGGACGAAGGCGTAGTGGAAATTAAATCCGGCGCAAGCGAAGGTGCCGTGGTAATCGCAGCGAAAATCGATAGCCTCAAACCCGGCACGTTGGTAAAGCTTTCGCCAGACAGTGCAGCTGCCATCGAGAAAAAAACCGATCTCAAGATAAATTAAACTATTCAATTTAATCAAATACTTAAAATATAACCATGTGGATCACACGCGTCAGCATTAACCACCCGGTATTCGCCACCATGGTCATGGCCGCACTCATGGTCATGGGTTTATTTTCCTACCAGCAGTTGCGCATCGAACAACTACCCGACGTGAGTATTCCGGTTGCATTTATCAGCGTGCAATATCCCGGCGCTTCGCCCGAAGCGATAGAAAACGATCTCACCAAGCCGATAGAAAATGCCGCCAATACCATCAACGGCGTTAAAAAAATCCGCTCCAATTCCTACGAAGGCCGCGGTGAAACGGTGGTTGAATTTCGGCTCGATGCCAACATCGACAAAGGCTTGCAGGATTTACGCGACAAGATCGCGCAAATTCGACCTGGCTTTCCCAAGGATGCAAAAGATCCGCTAATCGGACGCGCGGATACGGAAAACGCCCAGCCAGTGGTCTCACTCGGGCTGAAGTCGGACAGTATGAGTCTGCGCGACCTGACGACCTTGGCCGAACAAATCATTGTCAAAAAATTTCAGAACGTGCCCGGCGTCGGCCAAGTGCAGGTATCAGGAGGCGTGGCGCGGCAAATTATTATCAGCTTGAAACCGGCGCAAATGCAGGCGCAAAACATCGGCGTGGATGAAGTGCTTAACGCCATCAGAAACGCCAATCAGGACATCCCTGCAGGTAACATCATCAGTGACAGCAAAGAGCAATTGGTCAGGCTGGAAGGCAAAATAAAAAACCCGAAAGACTTTAATCGCATCATCGTCGCGCGGCGCGCCAACGGGGCGGTGTATCTCGATCAGGTCGCAGAAGTCATAGACGGACAAGAAGAACAAAACTCCATTTCGCGCGTCAACGGCCAACCGGCCATCAATATCAATATATTAAAAGTGCAGGACGCGAATATCGTCGAGGTCGGTGAAGAGGTCAAAAAAGCCGCATTGGATTTAAGCAAGTCCCTGCCCGCTGGCGCCGACCTAAAAGTCATGCAGGCGAATGTTGATTCGATCAAAAAGCAGGTCGATGGCGTCAAGGAAACCATCGTAGAAGGCGCGCTGCTCACCGTCTTCATCGTATTTTTGTTTTTGCATTCATGGCGCAGCACGATTATCACCGGCGTCACCCTGCCCATCTCGGTCATCGCAACCTTTATCGCGCTAAAGACGTTCGGCTTCACGCTGAATTTTATGACGCTGATGGCCTTATCTTTGTGTATCGGCTTACTCATCGATGACGCGATCGTGGTACGTGAAAATATCGTGCGCCATCTCGGCATGGGCAAAGACCACGACACCGCCGCGCGCGAAGGCACCGACGAAATCGGCCTTGCCGTCATGGCGACCACCTTTGCCATCGTCGCCGTTTTTGTCCCTGTTGCTTTTATGAGCGGCATCATCGGTCGTTTCTTTTTGCAGTTCGGCATTACCGTCACGGTCGCCGTGCTGGTTTCGTTATTCGTCAGCTTTACCCTCGACCCGATGCTATCGTCCAAATGGCATGATCCGACTGAAAATCGTTTTCAACGCTTACCTTGGCTGCGTCTTATCATGGAGCGCATCGAAAGCGGTATCGAATGGTTACATCATGTCTATGGCAACTTGCTCGCCCACGCATTGGCCTGGCGTAAAACCACTTTGCTGATTGCATTGCTCACATTTATCGGCAGCCTGTTTTTAGTGCCGCTGATCGGCACGGAATTCGTTCCCGAAACGGATCAAGGACAAACTTCGTTCCGTTTCACCATGCCGGTCGGTTCCGGCTTAGCTTACACCGATGCTAAAACCAAACAAATCGAAAATATTTTGCGCGCGGAATTTGCGGAAATAGATAGCATCAGCGCCAACATCGGCGGCGGCGATGGACGTAATACATCGCGTATAGAAGTTAAATTATTGGATAAAAGAAAACACATGCGGCGCTCGCAAAAAGATTTTGAAGCCGCAGTACGTGCACGACTTAAAGCCGTCGCCGGCATAGAGTTATCGGTAGGTTGGGGCACGCCGATTTTCGTCAACTTGTTAGGTCCCTCGCCAGAAAAACTCGACGGCCTCACCCGCGAGATCATGGAAAAAATAGGCAAGATTAAAGGCATTACCGATCTCGAAAACAGCTTGAAAGCACAAAACCCGGCCATCACGATGCGCGTAAACAACGAAGTGGCCAGCGATCTAGGCTTGTCCGTGACACAAATCGGCTCTGCCGTGCGGCCGTTTATCGCCGGCGATGTCGTCAGCCGCTGGCTCGCACCGGATGGGCAGAACTATGATGTCAATGTACAACTGCCAAAATCTGAGCGACAAAAATCCAGCGACCTTGGCGAGCTTTATCTGACGAGCAGCCGACCCAATGCAGACGGCACGCCGCGCATGATACCTCTGCGCCAAGTAGTGGAACTGGTGCCTTCATCCAGCCCGCAAGTCATCAAACGGCAGGATTTGCAACGCCGTGTCGGCATTTATGCCAACGTCGAAGGCCGCCCTGCAGGCGATGTCAGTGATGAAGTAGATAAGCTAATCAAAACCATACAGTTGCCCCCGGGCTACCGTTTTGACATTGGTGGTGAGGCTCAGCAAATTCAGGAAACAGTAGGCCCAGCGGCAGCGGCCCTTGGCATCGCGGTAATTTTCATTTACTTGATTCTGGCGTCGCAATTCGGCAGTTTTCTACAACCTATCGCCATTATGGCGTCGTTACCGCTATCGCTCATCGGCGTGTTTCTCGCACTGTTGGTTACTGGTAGCACGTTGAATATTTTTTCCATTATCGGTTTTATCATG
>JBEEJL010000286.1:0-4334 GCA_041169175.1 Pseudomonadota bacterium
GACTCGGCCGTCGCAAGCATCCAGCCACGCGCTGCAAGCGCTTCACCTACTTCTGTCGCGAGTTGATCGATGTTGTCGGTTTTGTTCATTCGCCTCAACCTCCGCTTAATGCCGCAATAAAAATAATTTCATCTTCAACATTCAGATGAACATCCAGTTTGCGCACCAGTTGTTTATTCACAAATATCTTAATGTGCTGACGAATATTACCTTGTTCGTCAATCACACGAAAACGAATGCCCGGGTATTTTGCCTCCATATCGTGCAGTAATTCAGCTAGCGTCGTCCCGCTTGCATCGATGCTGCGTTTTTCATTGGTATAAGAATATAGCGGAGAAGGTAGAAACACTTTCATTTTTTCGCTGCTACCTCGATTGAATAAATATGCGGCAAGTGTCTTGCGATACAGCTCCAACGCTTGCCATGGTCGCGGCTGGCCCACACTTCGCCGCTGGTCGTACCGAAATAAATACCGACCGGATCATGCGCGTCCGTCGTCATGGCTTGGCGCTTGACGGTCCACCAGGCATTTTTTTCCGGCATACCCGCATTGAGACGCTGCCAGGTTTTACCCGCATTTTTACTCGCATACACGGCCGGTTTTCCATCCAGCGCCATACGCGGCCATACGCTACCGCTGTCCATCGGAAACACCCACAGCGTATTCGAGTCGCGCGGATGTAATGCAATCGGGAAACCGATGTCGCCGATTTTTTTTGGCATATTGGTACCGATACGTTGCCAGCGTGTTTCAGGTTTTTGCAAGCGATAAATACCGCAATGATTTTGTTGATACATGACATCGGGGTCGGCAGACAATCGCATGCAATGTACATCATGTCCGTATTCGGGATCCGGCTCGGGATTGAATAATGCTTCGACACCACGATTAATCGGCTGCCAGCTCGCGCCACGGTCTCGGCTCTCGAACGTGCCGCCGATCGACATGCTGATATAGAGATGTTTCGCGTCGCGCGGATCGACGTTAATCGAATGTAACGTCGCGCCGTCGGGCGGCGCGTCCTGCGTTTCGTCACCGACCCATTTCACGCGATTGGGATTCGCGTTTAAGCCTTCGACGCCGCGCCAAGTGTCGCCGCCATCCTCAGATCTGAACAAACCTTGCGGCGAGGTGCCCGCATACCACACCCCGGGTTCGCTTAGATTACTCGGTGTAAGCCAGAATACATGATCGACAGTCAAACCTTTTTTCCCCTCGACTGCAGGCAGAAACGCAGGCGGCTTGCTTGCTTCCTGCCATTTCTTACCGCCATCGGTTGAGCGCATCACTGTCGGTCCCAAATGCCCTGCGCGCGCCGCCATCAGCCAAATATGTTTGTCACGCGGATCAGCCACAATATGGTTAACGATATTGCCGAGCTGAATCGGCGCGGAAATTTTCCATTGCTTACGCGCGGCGTCGCTTTTCAGCACAAAACCACCTTTACGTGTACCGATTAATAAGGTCGCTGAACCAAATGAAGCGTTGGCGGTTTTTAGGTTCATGATTTTTCTCCTTCATCGATACTATATAAGTATTGTAGGTTGCCTGAACAAACTTAGCGGTAAATCATGCCAAAAAATATTATTTTATAACTATTTGATTATATTAAATAATTAATATTTATGCTGCATCGCAATTGACAACTGACCGGCAGTCAACTAAATTGCATTTAACTGACTACTGGTCATTTACTTCCGATGCCTTCGCTACAGCGCGCCACACAAGCCGATCAAAAAGTTGAACGCTATCACGCCATATTAGATGCGGCTGAGCAACTTTGGCTGGCGCATCCAGACCGCATGGCGAGCGTAGCGGAAGTGGCCGCCCTGGCCGGTGTCGGCAAGGGTACGGTGTATTTGTATTTTCCCAGTAAAGAAGAATTGCTACTTGCACTGCATTCACGTCATGTGGAATTTTTTTTCCAGGCCATGATGGCAATGATGGCGCAGACAAAAAAAGTTGCCATCGAAGACATTCTCAGCGTAGTAAAAACGCATATGATTGCGCCGCCTTCTTTTTTACCGCTGGCCAGCCGTTGCTTCGCCCTGATGGAAAAGTCCATTCCAGCCGAATCGGCTGCCGCATTTCACCACGGCATTGCGCAGTGGCTGCAACGCGCGGGCGGGGAACTTTCTCGCCACTTCAAGCAACTTAATCAAGAGCAAGCCGTTTCATTGCTGGTGCAAAGTTACGGCCTTATCGTCGGACTGTGGCAAATGCTCAATCCAGCGCTTGAATCATCGAAGCATATGACGCCTGCCGAAAAACGTATTCTGCGCCCCGACTATACGCAAGAACTGTCGAGCGCCCTGCTCGATTTATGGGCTGGGCGATTGCAATCGCTTGAAACGGCCAAGCGCCACAAAGCCAAAACTCATTCAAATTTGAAACCCGGAGCAAAAGCAAAATGACCACACAAATCTTTTCACGCTCAATTTTTTTCCTAAGCTTATCTAGCGCCGCTCTGCTTGCTGCTTGCGTTAAAGAAGTCGTCGTTTCGGAGCCTATTCGCCCGGTGCTGACTCAAAAAATTTCTTTATCGCAATCGATTGATCAAGACGTTTATTCCGGCGATGTGCGGGCGCGGCATGAAGCAGATCTGGGCTTTCGCATTGGCGGCAAAATTATTTCGCGTCCGGTTGAGCTCGGCGCGCTGGTAAAAAAGGGAACTCTGCTCGCCCGTCTTGACCCACAGGATGTGCGCTTGAATGCGGATGCCGCGCGCTCACAAGTCGCTGCGACACAAACTGAATTTGATTTTGCCAAAGCAGAGCTGGACCGAAATAAGGATTTATTAGATAAAAATTTCATCAGCAAAGCAGTCTATGACGCCAAACTAAACAGCTTCAACAGCGCGCAAGCAAAACTCGCCACGGCACGTTCACAATCGGCGGTTAGCGCCAACCAAAGCGCTTACGCATCTCTATATGCAGACTATGAGGGGACCATCACGGCCGTCAATGCCGAAGCCGGCCAGGTACTCGCGGCAGGCCAAGCAGTGGTAAAAATCGCGCGCTTGGACGAAAAAGAAGTCGTCATTAACGTGCCGGAAAATCGCGTAGCTGAAGTAAAAAAAGTAGAGCACATAGCAGTGCGTATGTGGGCAGCGCCGGATAAAGTCTATCGCGGAAAAGTGCGTGAAGTATCCCCCGCAGCGGATGCCATCACTCGCACTTATACAGCGAGAATCAGCATTCTCGATGCCGCCGATGTGAAACTCGGCATGACGGCTAACGTGATGTTGCAACAAAACGGCGCGCAAAATGTAGCCGTGATTCCTCTCACCGCGCTATACCAAAAAGACAATAAACCCGCCGTATGGGTGGTTGATACCAAAGCCAGCCAAGTGCAATTACGCTCTATCGTTACCGGTGCCTATCGTGAAGACGGCGTGGTGGTTTTGTCCGGCTTGAAAGATGGCGAACATATTGTGACGGCGGGCGTGCATAAGTTAGTGCCGGGACAGACTGTACGTCTGCCTGGCGACATCAAAGAAGCGAAACAATCATGAAATCATTCAATATGTCTGAGTGGGCGCTGTCCCACCGCCCGTTTGTTTTGTTCGTGATGATCATGCTCGGCGTCATCGGCACATTGTCCTATGGTCAACTCGGTCAATCGGAGGATCCGCCGTTCACTTTCAAAGTGATGGTAGTGCGTACGCTCTGGACCGGTGCTAGCGCGCAAGAAACTGAATTGCAAATTACACAAAAGCTGGAAAAGAAATTACAAGAGGCGCCTTACGTTGATGTGTTGCGTAGTTATTCCAAGCCGGGCGAATCGCAAATTATTATTTTACTCAAAGATTCAACCCCTGCAGCGGAAGTGCCGAACGCCTGGTACCAGGTGCGCAAAAAAGTGGCCGACATGCGCAACACTTTACCTAGCGGCATCAACGGACCGTTTTTTAACGACGAATTCGGCGATACCCTGGGCAATTTATTCACTTTAACCGGCGATGGTTATAGCTACGCGCAACTGAAATCTTACGCGGATACAGTGCGTCTCGAATTATTGCGCGTGCAAGATGTCGCCAAAGTTGACATCATCGGCGATCAGGACGAAAAAATATTTGTTGAATTGTCCAATACCAAACTCGCGACCTTAGGTTTGGATCCGACGCTGATTTTCACCACGCTGCAATCGCAAAACGCGATGACTGCTGCCGGGAGCTACGAAACTGCCAGTGACAAAATATTCTTGCGCGTGAGCGGTGATTTTGAGACGGCAGAAAATGTGCGCAACATCATTATTCGAGCAGGCAACCGCAACTTCCGCCTCGGCGACATTGCGACGGTTAAACGCGGCTATACCGACCCGCCGCAACCCA
>JBEEJL010000287.1:0-4032 GCA_041169175.1 Pseudomonadota bacterium
GTCGGCAAATTACCGTCGTGCACTACACCATGCAACTCAATACGCTTTTGTGCGCCGAGCAAGCCGACCAAATATTCAAGAATATCTGCTGTGATGACTTGCCCCGGAACCAACACGGGTATGCCCGGCGGGTAGGGGACAATCTGGTCAGCGGAAATTCGGTTGATTAGCGCATTGTTGGCTTGTGATTTTTTCGCCAGTAGCGGCAACATTTCGCCTTCGGAAAAATAAGTGTCGCGGGGTAAATATTTGAGTTCGGTGAAGCGGGGGATGCCGTGCATGGCTTCCAGTTTGCGCGGGGCGCGGCCTTCGCGCGCGATGCGCATTAGCGCGTCGTAGAGGCGCGAGCATTTGCTGCGTGTGGTGCCGATGGTGAGGAGCAAGGTCACGGTATTGAACGTGGTTTTTTCGACTTGAATATTGTAGTGCTCGAATAATTCGCGCTGGAATTCTTCGACGGAATAACCGGAGCGCGAAATGTCGAGGGTGATTTTGGTGGGGTCGAGGCGGATGCCGTCTTGTTTTAATTCATCCGGCAGCATGTCGTCCAGCTCGAGTACGCGGAATGCTTGGGTGGAATTGATTTGCGTGCGCAGTTCTGACGCGAGTTCGAGTGTGCGCGACAAGAGTTTGTAACCTTCCATCGACATCTGCTGCCGCGCCACGTCGAGGCTGGCGATCATCGCGTATTGCGGGCTGGTCGAGGTGTGCATATTGTAATTTTCGCGGAAAATATGTTCATTGAAATCCACGTCGTTGACGTGAATCATGCTCGCCTGCGAAAACGCCGACATCACTTTATGAGTTGATTGGGTTGAGTAATCCGCGCCGGCTTCAAGCGCCGTAGGGCGAAACTCCGGGTGAAAATACGCGTGGCCGTACCAAGCTTCGTCGATGATGACTTTGATTTTTTTCGCATGTGCCGCCGCGATAATCGGCGGCAAGTCGTAACGCAAACCATCGTAAGTGCAACTGGTGAGGATTAAGGTTTTTGCATCGGGATTATTTTCAATCGCCTGCAAAATCGTTTTTTTCGGCACCGGGCCGAAGATGCTGTATTTTTTATTCGCCGATGAATCCATATACACCGGCAACGCGCCGGAGAGCACGACGCCGTGATGCACGCTCTTGTGGCAGTTACGGTCGAGCAATAATTTTTCGCCCGGCGCGAGCAGAGTTTGGAAAATGACTTTGTTCGCCGTCGAGGTGCCGTTGGTGGCGAAAAAAGTTTTTTGCGCGCCGAAGGCTTTGGCCGCGAGTTGTTGCGCTTCGGCGATGACGCCCATCGGCTCCATCAGCGAATCGAGCATTTGCACCGACACGGATAAATCGGCGTCGAAAATATGTTCGCCCATGAACTCGTAAAAATCCGCCGCCCACGGGCTGTCGCGCAGCGAATCGCCGGACGAATGTCCCGGCGTGTGCCACGAGTCTTTCGCCATCAGCACATAATTTTTTAACTGATCGTAAAACGGCGTGCGCGCTTTTTCCTGCAACTGCGCGTTGAGTATGCGATACCAGCCGCGATAATCGCGCTCCTCGCGATAAAAATATCCATCGACCGCTTCGCTGAACATCGCATCGACTACTTCGCGTTCGGTTTCCTGCGCGATCAAAATATACACGTCAACTTCGGGACGCAGCTTAGTAATTTTTTGTACTAATTCCAGCGCCGACATTTGCGCCGCAGATTTTTTTTTCGTCGCGCCGTTGACGTTATATAAAGTGTCATCGACCAAGACTGATTGAATGTCGCCGTCTTTTTCGATCAGCGCCATCGCGTCGAGCGCGGATTCCGCGCCGCTGAAAGTGATGCCGTGCGGATTGGCCAGCGACTTCGCCGCCGAGTTGAGGCCTTTGACGATATCTTTCAACACCAAGGCTTCGTCGTTGATGACCAAAATGCGACTGACCGGTTTGCGTAGGGACATGGGTTTTTACCTCTGTTTGTATGCCGTGACGATATATTAAAAATTCAAATTAATCAATGAGTTGTGATTTATCTCGTGTAGCAAATTATTTCAGCAAGTCTTATATAAGATATAATGCGTGCGACTAAATTGATATGCAAAAACAGCAGGCCACAAGTCGCGCTGACACCTATACTTCCGCCATGGCTCTATTACCTTCCGACGTTGTTATCCAAGGCATCACCGAAAATGGCCGCGCCTTTCGTCCCAGCGATTGGGCCGAGCGACTGTGCGGCATTATGTCGTCGTTCGGTGAAGATGAGCAATTGCGCTACTCGTCGCATGTGCGGCCGACTACAATAGACGGCGTCGGTTGCGTGGTGATTTCGGGCGAGCTGGCCAGCTTCGAGCCGCGCGTGTATAAATTCCTGATGGATTTTGCTAACGATAATGATTTGAATATCATCGACCCGAGCAAACCGATTTCGGAGAATGAAGTGTGCGAAGTGCCGGGGGCAGCGGCGAATGATTTACTCAAAACGCTCACAAAAAGACCGGTATAGCCGTTCGCCCTGAGCTTGTCGAAGGGCTGCGTGGTTCGACAAGCTCACCAAGAACGGGAATAGAAGTTGGCACTCTAGCGAAAACAAACCAGCCGCACAAACAAAAACAGCCGCATCAGCGGCTGTTTTTACTTCAAATGCAATAAACCTTAAGCGGAAGCGGTCAGACCTTTGATCGCATGCGCCATGCGGCTCTTATGACGCGCAGCTTTATTCTTGTGAATAATTTTCTTATCCGCAATGCTGTCGATGGTGCCGACGTTTTCCTGGAAAGCAGCTTGAGCGGCTTTCGCGTCGCCTGATTCAATCGCTTTTTTCACTTTTTTGATCGCGGTGCGCAGGGTGCTTTTCAGGCTGGCGTTATGCTGGCGCAGCTTTTCGCCCTGGCGGGCGCGTTTTTCGGCTTGTTTCGTGTTTGCCATGTATTGCTCCGGGTACTCAATTGGTTAGGCGTGCATTATAACTGACTGGGCGGGAATTGCAAAATACCCGTTTCCTCTGGTTTGGATGGCAGGGCGGGCGTAAAACCGCTACCATCCTGAAATGCCTAAAATATTCAATAAAATCAGATGAATCTCCTCAAAGCCTTCGGCGCCGTCAGTTCTATGACCTTGGTCTCGCGCGTCACCGGCTTGCTGCGCGATACGCTGATTGCGCGGGCTTTCGGTGCTGGCTTGGCGACGGACGCATTTTTCGTCGCGTTTCGCATTCCCAACTTATTGCGCCGTTTGTTCGCTGAAGGCGCGTTCTCGCAAGCCTTCGTGCCGACCTTAGCGGAATACAAAACCAAACGCGGCTTCGACGAAACCAAAGCGCTGATCGACCACACCGCATCCTTGCTCGCGTTGTTGGTGTTCGTCGTCACCGTCATTGGCGTACTCGCCGCGCCGGTCGTCGTGTATTTATCCGCTTACGGCTTTGTCGCCAATCCGGATAAATTCGCGCTCACCGTCGATTTACTGCGCATTTGTTTTCCCTATATCTTTTTTATCGCGCTGGTGTCATTCGCGTCGGGCATTCTGAATACGCACAGCCAATTCAAAGTGCCCGCGTTCACGCCGGTATTGTTGAACGTATCGTTTATTCTGTTTGCCATCTTCGCCGTGCCGTATTTTAATCCGCCGATTAAAGCGCTCGCATGGGCGGTGTTCGTTGGCGGCGTGTTGCAACTCGCGTTTCAATTGCCGTCGCTGGCTAAACTCAAATTGTTACCGCGCTTCAAACTCGACTTCCACGATCCCGGCGTGTGGCGCATTCTCAAACTCATGGGGCCCGCCGTGCTCGGCGTCTCCGTTGCGCAAATTTCATTATTGATAAATACTTTATATGCATCGCTGCTCGGTAACGGCAGCGTGTCATGGCTGATGTACGCCGACCGCTTAATGGAATTCCCCAACGGCATGTTAGGCACCGCGCTCGGTACCATACTGTTGCCCAGCCTCGCCAAACATCATGCCAATAACAATGTCGAAGAATATTCCAAGTTACTAGATTGGGGCCTGCGCATCACCGTCATGCTCACCTTACCCGCCGCGTTAGCGTTAGCATTGATTTCAGTG
>JBEEJL010000288.1:0-3199 GCA_041169175.1 Pseudomonadota bacterium
CGCGTTAGTGCGCGCGGCGGAATTGGGCTTGATCGCGTCGCTCGGTTTTGCCGAAGTGTCGGTGTATCGTCCGCTGCGCGTTGCTTTTTTTTCCACCGGCGACGAATTGAAATCGGTCGGCTCGCAATTGGGCGACGGCGAAATTTACGACAGTAATCGTTACACCATTTTCGGCATGCTCACGCGTATGGGCTGCGAAGTGCTCGATATGGGCGTAGTGCGCGACGACCCGGCGCTGCTCGAAGCAGCATTCATCAATGCTTCGAAAAATGCCGACGTGGTGATTACCAGCGGCGGCGTGTCGGTCGGCGAAGCGGATTACACTAAAATTATTTTGACCAAGCTCGGCGAAGTGGTGTTCTGGAAAATCGCCATGAAGCCCGGTCGCCCGCTCGCTTACGGCAAAGTCGGCGGCGCGCATTTCTTTGGCTTGCCCGGTAATCCGGTGTCGGTGATGGTGACGTTTTATCAGTTCGTGCGCGATGCGTTACAGGTGTTGATGGGGCGCGAAAATGTATTAGCCGTTCCGGTATTGAAAGCAATCTGCACCAGCGCGATTAAAAAAGCGCCAGGTCGCACCGAATTTCAGCGCGGCATTCTGACGCAAAATAAAAGCGGCGCTTGGGAAGTACGCGTCACCGGCGACCAAGGCTCAGGCATTTTGCGTTCGATGAGCGACGCTAATTGTTTCATTATTCTCGACGACCAAACCGGCAACATTGCGCCGGGGGCCGAGGTCGAAGTGCAGGTCATGGAAGGGGTTGTTTGATGTCTTTATTTGAAACCATGCGCGCGGTGGAAATCACTAAACCCGGCGCGCCGGAAGTGTTGGTCGAATGCAAACGCCCGGTGCCGCAAGCGGCGGCAGGTGAAGTGTTGATTAGGGTTGCAGCAGCGGGTATCAATCGCCCTGACGTATTGCAACGTCAAGGCAACTACGCGCCGCCCCCCGGCGCGACGAACATTCCGGGACTCGAAGTCGCGGGCGAAATCATCGCTGTGGCGAGCGATGTAACGCAATGGAAAATCGGCGATAAAGTTTGTGCGCTCGTGGCCGGCGGCGGTTACGCGGAATATTGCGTTGCCCCTGCTGTGCAATGCTTGCCGATTCCCAAAGGCTTGAGCATGGTCGAAGCGGCCGCGCTGCCGGAAACTTTTTTTACCGTGTGGAGTAATGTATTCGACCGCGCGAAATTATCCGCTGGCGAAACTTTCATGGTGCAAGGCGGCTCCAGCGGTATCGGCACCACGGCGATTCAATTGGCGCGCGCGCTGGGCCATCGTGTATTCGCTACCGCAGGCAGTGACGAGAAATGTGCGGCCTGCGTGAAACTCGGCGCAGAATCAGCAGTCAATTACAAAACGCAGGATTTTGTCGAGGAAATTAAAAAGCTCACTAACGGCAAAGGCGTCGATGTAATACTCGACATGGTGGCCGGTGATTACATTCCGCGCGAAGTGAAATGTTTGGCCGATGACGGACGCTTGGTGTTGATTGCTTTCCTGCGCGGCTTCAAAGCCGATATGGATTTCAAAGACGTGCTGATGCGCCGCTTGACGATAACCGGCTCCACCTTGCGCCCGCGCCCTATCGCATTCAAAGGCGCGATAGCGAAAAATTTGCGCGACAAAGTCTGGCCGTTGATTGAAGCGGGTAAAATTAAGCCGGTGATGCACAGCACGTTTGCATTGAAGGATGCGAGCAAAGCGCATGCCTTAATGGAAAGCAGTGAGCACATCGGCAAGATAGTGTTGACGCTAAATTGATTACCGGTATTTTTTCTTGTTAAATGCAGCAAAAGCTAATAGCATTTGTTAGCAAGCAATTTATAGGTAAAATTTTTACCTACAATTCGTTGTTATTCATTAACAAAATTGGAGAAATACATGAATATAATCAATAAGTTAACCATTATCGGCGCTACGGCTATTTTACTCTCAAGCTGCGCTTCCACCATGATGGCGGACAAAGGTGTTTCGTTTGCTGAACCGAAAGACGGTGCTACCGTGCCGAGTGAATTCAAAGTCGTGATGCTGGTAAAAGGCATGACGGTGAAACCTGCAGGGGAATTAGTCGATGGCACGGGACATCATCATTTGCTCATCGACACCACGCCGATTGCGTCGGGCGATATTATTCCCGCCACAGAAAAGCATGTGCATTTCGGTAAAGGCCAAACTGAAACCACGGTGAAATTAACCCCGGGCAAACATACTTTGTCGCTGCAATTCGCCAACGGCATCCATCAATCCTACGGCCCGGCGATGAGCAGCACGATTGTGGTCAATGTCCAATAATTTTTTATCCAACAAACTCGCCTAACCCGGAGGATTTTAATGAGATTGTCCCTTTTAATATTAGCTTTATCCGTCAGCTTGCTCGCTTCATGCGCGACCCGTTTACCTACTGTGGCGAGCGGTTCTGCGCCAGCCAGCGGCGAAAGCGTCAAAGCTTCGCCACCCGCCATGGGCACAGCAGCCACGCCAAGCACCCCCACGGCTAGTGCCGCGCCCAAACCAATGAGCGTAGCGACTTCTGGTAATCCTGTGCCTGCTGCGAGCAAGGCGGTTTACTTTGTTGAACCACAAGACGGCGCAACCGTTTCGAGTGAATTTAAAGTGGTGATGGGTCTGAAGGGCATGACGGTGAAGCCTGCCGGCGACATGACACCCGAAACGGGCCACCATCATCTATTGATCGATAACCCGCCATTGATCTCTGGCGAAGTCGTCCCGGCTACGGACAAGCATATCCACTTCGGTAAAGGCCAGACAGAAACCACGGTGAAATTGACGCCGGGCAAACATATGTTGGTACTGCAATTCGGCAACGGCCTGCACCAATCTTACGGCCCGGCAATGAGCAGCATTATTACCGTGAACGTAAAATAACCTGACTGTACTCCCATGAGCTGAGGAGTTTTTATGCAAAGACGTGACTTTGTAAAACTCTGTGCAGGAGGCGCAGCGACAGCCGTCGCGGCGCCTTTTGCTTTTGCTGACCAGACCGGTGCGCCACATTTTTACGATAAGGCGCGCTTGCTGGATGAATTCGGCAAGCCGATTAAAGCTTCATCGCTCAAAGCTAATACCAATTATATTTTTCATTATCCGTTTCAAGGTACGCCGTGTTTTTTGTTGAATCTGGATAAACCGCCGCAGGAAAACATCGAACTCAAAACCGCTGAAGGCAAAACGT
>JBEEJL010000289.1:0-6645 GCA_041169175.1 Pseudomonadota bacterium
GTTGAAGTGCTAATTAGATGCAGATTATAGCAAATGGCAGATATCATTTATCTGCGCTTCATTGCCTGAATTCTGCGTTTTGTCGCATGCGTTTTCTTTGGGAAAATAATTTAATATAATCAATTAGTTACATAACAACAAAATTCAACCGCTAGTGTAAAAAAATATTTTCTTTCTTGCTCCGTCAACGTAATTCACGTATTGTTTGTCCTAACAGCTAGGGGTCCTCGCAAATATTTTGTGGGGTGAGATAAACCCTTTGAACCTGATACGGATAATGCCGGCGCAGGGAAGCGACGCAGTATTTCACTCGCGCTCCCTGTTCCATTGAGGAGCCATACCATGAACGCCAAACCCGAATTTATTGCCAACGCCGCCCAAGTAGATGAGGGCGCGGTCACGCCGTTTCCCAAATCACGCAAGGTGTACATCGAAGGTTCGCGCAAAGACATCCGTGTACCGATGCGCGAGATTTCGCAGTCGGACACGCCGCTGCACAATCAACCCGGCGTGGAGAAAAATCCACCGATAGTCGTGTATGACACCAGCGGACCCTACACCGACCCAGCCGTGAAAATCGACATCCGCTCCGGCTTGGCCGGTTTGCGCACGCCGTGGATTGCCGCGCGTAACGACACCGAACAATTACCCGGCTTGTCATCTGCGTATGGGCGCGAACGCGCAGGCGACGCCAAGTTGGCCGATATGCGTTTCAATTTGCATCGCGCACCGTTGCGCGCCAAAGCCGGCGCGAACGTATCGCAAATGCATTACGCGCGAAAAGGCATCATTACCCCGGAAATGGAATTCATCGCCCTGCGCGAAAACCAAAAACGCGAAGGCCTGAGCGAACTCATCACGCAACAACACGCTGGTCATGATTTCGGCGCCAGCTTGCCGAAAATTATTACGCCCGAATTCGTGCGCGATGAAGTCGCGCGCGGCCGCGCCATTATTCCCGCCAACATCAATCATCCTGAATTGGAACCGATGATTATCGGCCGTAATTTCCTGGTGAAAATCAACGCCAACATCGGCAACTCCGCCGTGAGTTCCGGCATCGCCGAAGAAGTGGAAAAAATGGTGTGGGGTATTCGTTGGGGTGGCGACACGGTGATGGATCTCTCCACCGGCAAAAATATTCACGAAACGCGTGAATGGATTATTCGCAATTCCCCCGTGCCGATTGGGACCGTGCCGATTTATCAGGCGCTGGAAAAAGTCGATGGTAAAGCCGAAGAGCTCACATGGGAAATGTTCCGCGACACCTTGATTGAGCAAGCGGAACAGGGCGTCGATTACTTTACGATTCATGCGGGCGTTCGTTTGCAATATATCCCCATGACGGCCAAGCGCATGACCGGCATCGTCTCGCGTGGCGGCTCGATTCTCGCCAAATGGTGCCTCGCGCACCACAAGGAAAATTTCCTTTATACGCATTTCGAAGATATTTGCGACATCATGAAAGCCTACGACGTCAGCTTCTCGCTCGGCGACGGCCTGCGCCCCGGCTCGATTTACGACGCCAACGACGAAGCACAAATTGGCGAACTGAAAACCTTGGGTGAGCTCACCGACATCGCCTGGAAGCACGACATCCAAACCATGATCGAAGGCCCCGGCCATGTGCCTATGCATCTGATTAAAGAGAACATGGATTTGCAATTGAAATATTGCAAAGAAGCGCCGTTCTACACGCTCGGCCCGCTCACCACCGACATCGCGCCTGGCTACGATCACATTACCTCCGCCATCGGCGCGGCGATGATCGGTTGGTACGGCACCGCGATGTTGTGCTACGTCACGCCGAAAGAACATCTTGGTTTGCCGGATAAAGAAGATGTGCGCGAAGGCATCATCGCCTACAAAATCGCCGCGCATGCCGCCGACTTGGCCAAGGGACACCCCGGCGCGCAAATCCGCGACAACGCGCTATCCAAAGCGCGCTTCGAATTCCGCTGGGAAGATCAGTTTAATCTGGGACTAGATCCGGAGAAGGCGAAAGAATTCCACGACGAAACCCTGCCGCAGGAAGGCGCAAAACTCGCGCACTTCTGCTCCATGTGCGGCCCGCATTTCTGCTCGATGAAAATCACTCAGGATGTGAGAGATTACGCCGCAGCACAAAACATCGACGCCCAATCCGCTTTGAAAAAAGGCATGGAACAAAAGTCGATTGAGTTTGTGAAAATGGGCGCGGAGATTTATCGCAAGAGTTGATTTACATTTTTCGCCGCAAAAAAACGCCCTCGGAAGAGGGCGTTTATGCTTATTTAATGCGCTACCTGCAACAACTTCTGTAACTCACCATTCTCATACATCTCCGTCATGATGTCGGAGCCGCCGACGAATTCGCCGTTGACGTAAAGCTGTGGAATGGTCGGCCAGTTGGCGTATTCCTTGATGCCTTGGCGGATGTCGGGGTTTTGTAAAACATCGACGGTAAACGGTTTGTCCACACCGCAGGCTTTTAACATCTGCGCGGCTTTGGATGAAAATCCGCATTGGGGAAATTGCGGTGTGCCTTTCATGTACAACACGACTTTGTTATGGGTGACTTGCTCTTTGATGGTATCGAGGGCGCTCATGATGACTCCGAGGTAAAAGTTAAAAACATTATATTAATCAAATACTTAAATAATTATTATTTAAGCCAAATTGGCTATCTAGTAAGGTCATTATAAACCATAGCACGCTGCTATTTTAATTGTCCGCCGCTCACGCGTGGGATGCCGGCTAAATCCTTCTCACAGAATATGGGGTTGAAGCCGGCATGTTTCAACAGGTCAGCGCACGCCTTCTCTTGGTCGTAGCCATGCTCTATTAATAACCAGCCGCCGCGATGTAAATGTTTTGGCGCGCCGCTGATGATTTTTCGAATCGCATCCAGTCCGTCGCTGCCGCTGGTCAACGCCTGAATCGGCTCGTGGCGCAAATCGCCTTGCGCTAAATGCGCGTCAGCTTCAGCGATATACGGCGGATTGGCAACGATGATGTTAAATTTTGCTTTGCCGACTGGCTGGTACCAATCGCCGAGGATTAACTGCAAGGTATTATTGAATGCACGAGGAATAATCGTCTCGGCATTCTTGCGTGCCATATTCAACGCTGCCTTGGATTTTTCTACGCCGGTCACTTGCGCAGTGTCGAATAATTTCGCCAGGGTCACAGCGACTGCGCCGCTGCCGGTGCCTAAGTCGAGCACGCTGTGCGCAGGATTTTTTTTCAATCTTGCTAAGGTCAAATCGACCAGCAATTCAGTTTCCGGTCGCGGAATCAACACGGCGGGCGAGACTTCAAACATCAAACCATAAAATTCGCGCAGCCCCGTGAGATACGCAACCGGCTCGCCGAAACGCCGCCGCGCAAACAGCGATTGTGCGAGCAATGCCTGCTTCGCCTCGACATTGCGTTCAGGATAACTGATCAGCGCGGTACGATTCCAGCCCGTCACATGCTCGAGCAACATCTGCGCTTCCATCGCGGGCAGATCGCTGGATTTCAGTAGCGATGCAACCGTGTGCGCCATTATGCCGCTTCCTCACCCAAAGTCGCGAGCAACTCGGCTTGATGCTCCGCCATCAAGCCGGAAGTCAGCTCGCTCAAATCGCCATCCATAATCGCATCGATTTTATACAGCGTGAGATTGATACGATGATCGGTGATACGGCCCTGCGGAAAATTATAAGTACGAATGCGCTCGGAGCGGTCACCGCTACCGATCAGCGATTTACGTGTCGCCGCTTCTTTGGCGTGTTGCTCCCGCTCTTGTTTGTCGCGAATGCGCGCAGCAAGCACGCTCAAGGCCTGTGCTTTATTTTTGTGTTGCGAGCGTCCATCCTGACATTCGACCACGATGCCGGTGGGAAAGTGCGTGATGCGTATGGCTGAATCGGTTTTGTTAATGTGTTGGCCACCCGCTCCTGAAGCACGGAAGGTGTCGATGCGAATATCCGCCGGATTAATGATGACGCCGCTGACGTCATCTGCTTCGGGCATGACAGCCACCGTGCAGGCCGATGTATGAATACGGCCTTGGGTTTCCGTGTCAGGAACGCGCTGCACGCGATGGCCGCCGGATTCAAATTTTAATTTTGAATACGCGCCCTGGCCGATGACGCGCGCGATAATTTCTTTATAACCGCCGACTTCGCCGACGCTTTGCGAAATCACTTCGACTTGCCAGCGTTGCCGCTCGGCGAAGCGCGAATACATGCGGAATAAATCGCCGGAGAATAATGCGCTTTCGTCGCCGCCGGTACCAGCGCGGATTTCGAGAAAAATATTGCGCTCGTCGTTGGGGTCTTTAGGCAATAATTCTTTTTGCAGGTCAGCTTCAAGTTGGATGATTTTATCTTTACCCTCGCGAATTTCTGCCTCGGCAAATTCTTTCATCTCCGCATCGCTCAACATCGCCTGTGCTTCGGCAATGTTTTTTTCTGTTTTTTGATACGCCTTGAACAACTCAACCACGGGCGTAATTTCCGCGTGCTCTTTGGTCAGCTTGCGATAATTATCCATATCGCTAGTGACAGTTTCGCTCATCAACAGTCGATCTAATTCGACCAAACGTTCGCTCAGTTGCGTCAATTTATTGGCAATGCTTAATTTCATGTTTACTCGTCTTCGTTTTTTTCCGGCGCAAAATATAGTTTGCTCATTAATTGAGATAACTTCTCGCGCTCGACCCCTTCGGCACTTTTCAAAACCCGCGTTGGGTGGTGCAGAAATTTGTTTATCAAGCCGTTGCCCAATTGTTCCAGAACGGCCTGCACATCTTCGCCGCGTGCCAATAATTTTTTGGCACGCTCGATTTCAATTTGTTTATACGACTCTGCGTGGTCGCGCAGTTGGCGTATCACCGGCACTTGCTGGCGCGTTTCCTGCCATTGCATGAAGTCCGCTACATGGCTATCGATAATCGCCTGCGCATCGGCTACCGCGCCTAATCTTGCATCGCGGCCTTCACGCACAACGCTGGCGAGATCATCCACCGTGTATAAAAACACGTCGTTGAGTTGGCTCACTTCCGGCTCAATGTCGCGCGGCACGGCGAGATCGAGCATGAACATGGGCCGGTGTTTGCGCGCTTTGATGGCGCGCTCGACTAAGCCTTTGCCTAATAGCGGCAGCGTGCTGGCAGTGCAACTCACGACAATATCGTTAGCGGCTAGATGTTGCGGAAGTTCGCTGAGCGAGATGGCTTGGGCGTCGAATTTTTGCGCCAAGGCCAGGCCGCGCTCCAATGTGCGATTGGCGATGGTAATGCGTTTAGGTTTTTTTGCGGCGAAATGTTGTGCCGTCAGTTCAATCATCTCGCCCGCGCCGATGAACAGAATATTTAACTCTGACCAGTCATCGTAAATATTGCTGGCTAATCTCACCCCGGCAGCGGCCATCGATACCGAGCTGGCGCCGATCTGGGTACGCGCACGTACCTCTTTAGCGACAGAAAAAGTGCGCTGAAAATACGGATGTAGCATCGTGCCCAGCGTGCCTGCTTGTTCTGCTGCGCGCACTGCATCTTTCAGTTGACCGAGAATTTGTGTTTCGCCCAGCACCATCGAATCCAGCCCGCTGGCGACGCGAAACGCATGCTCAATACTTTTTGTGCCTTGGTGCGAATAAACAAACGGCGCGAGATCGAATTTGGCCAAGCCGTGAAAATGCGTCAGCCATTGCAAAACCTGTTCCGGCGCATCGGTGCGGCAATAAATTTCAGTGCGATTACAGGTCGAAAGAATAGCGGCTTCATACACCGACGGTAGACTGGCCAACTCGCGCAAAGCGTCGGTTAGCCCTTCCGGCGGAAAAGCGACTTTCTCGCGGATTTCGACTGGCGCGGTTTGATGGTTGATGCCGAATGTGTAAAGCTGCATAGCGTTGCGAGGGTAAGCGTGGAGAAACAATATGAAATTATACCATTCAGCCCTGCATTATCCGGATACGCTGTTTCCCTACCTGACAGACCCTGGCAAGCGTGACAATATGCTTGTGCAGCACGGAAATTGTCCCCTCGGCGGGAAAGCCGTTTGATATGGCACATAATTTCCATCTACAATGACATTTCAAGAATAAATGGCATAAGGGCAAATATGAATGCAAAGCAAAAAGGTTTTACGCTGGTTGAAATCGCCATCGTGCTGGTCATTATCGGCTTACTCCTCGGCGGCATACTCAAGGGACAGGAGCTAATCTCTAACGCCAGAGTGCGCAACGTGGCAGATCAAGTCAACGCGGTGAAAGCGGCTTACTTCGCCTTTCAGGATCGGTATCGTGCGTTGCCGGGCGATTACCTGACCGCGCAGGCCACGACGAATATTCAGAACGTCGCCCTCGGCGGCAACGGTAACGGGCAAATCGAGGCGGGCGCCGAACAAGTGGCGGCGTGGCGGCATCTTTCCAACGCAGGTTTTATCGCCTGCGCCCAATGTACATCGGGCGCAGGTGCTGCGCCCGATACCACTAACAGCCCGATCAACGCCTACGGCGGCGTGATGTCCATTTTGTACGATGGCGTCTATAACAACCAAGCGGCAGGAACCGGGCCGGCACAAAATAATCTCAAAACGGGTAACCAGATTCCATCCAATATCCTGGTCGAAGTGGATCGCAAAATCGATGACGGCAATCCGCGCACTGGAA
>JBEEJL010000290.1:0-3937 GCA_041169175.1 Pseudomonadota bacterium
GTGGCGAGTCTCGCGGCGGCGGGTATTCCGAATTCGCGCTTGCAAATTTTTGCTCAGGATATTGCCGACGGCAAAATTCTGATGATGGTGGATGTTCCCCTGCATAAAGTGGGAGCCATCCGTTCGTTAGTGGAAAAGCGCCATCCCGAAGCGGCGCAAGGAGGAATAGAGCCAACCATACCCGCCTTCCCATGAAGCTGCGCAGAACACCGCGCGTGACGCAGTTATTACTGCGCTAAGTTTGCCGTACCTTACGGCAACGCAATTAAAGCCCCGCGATGCGGGGCTTTTTTATGGCGTCAATACAATGATGAGAATCAGGTACTATGCTTTGACAAAATATCTCTAAAGGTGAAACATGAAACGATATGGTTTGATTTTATTCGGCATTATTTTTGCTGTGTTGGTTGCCTGCAGTCAGCCTGCGATGCAAGCAGGCCCGGCGAAAACGAATGTGCAAACTAGCGAGCGAGCGAGTGACACCGCAGGCGATTTCACCGCGCCCGCATGGGGCCAGCGTTTCATGGAACACATCAGAACTCTCGCGTCAGATGATTTCGAAGGACGTGCGCCGGCCACCAAAGGTGAAACGCTGACAACGGAATATGTAATCAATCAATTCAAGCAAATGGGTTTAGCGCCGGGCAATCCCGATGGCAGCTATGTGCAAAAGGTTCCTCTTATCGGTTACACCTCGTTACCGCAAGCGACTTTCAACGCAAGTGGCGTCGCCGCGCCGTTAAAATTTCCGCAGGATTTTGTTGCCTGGTCCGCCACGCAGCAAGCGGAAATCGCGATTGATAATAATGATATGTTGTTCGTCGGTTACGGCACTATAGCGCCGGAGTATGGCTGGGATGATTACAAAGGAGCGGATGTCAAAGGTAAAACCATTGTCATGCTGATCAATGATCCGCCGCTGCCCGACCCGACCGACCCGAGCAAGCTCGACGCGAAAATGTTCAAAGGTGACGCAATGACGTATTACGGTCGCTGGACGTATAAATTTGAAATGGCGGCAAAGCTTGGCGCAGCAGCGGCAATTATTATTCACGAAACCAAACCGGCGGCCTATCCGTATTCCGTCGTGATGAATAGTTGGTCGCGCGAAAATTTCAGCATCAATGATGGGCCGAATAAAAACTTCCCGCCGATTCCGGCGTGGATTCATCTGGATCGTGCCAAAGATTTATTCCACGCCAGCGGGCTGGATTTTGATCTGATGAAAAAATCCGCACTGAGCAAAGACTTTAAGCCGGTGCTATTGAAATCAAAAAACCAGATGAAAGTAAAAAATACCTGGCGCACCGTTGAATCTAACAATGTGCTGGCAAAAATTGAAGGCAGTGATCCGACGCTTAAAAATGAATATGTGATTTACACTGCGCATTGGGATCACTTCGGCATGGACGAAAAACTTGCGGGCGCGAAAACGCAAAAAATTTATCACGGAGCTCTCGACAATGCGTCGGGTGTCGCCGCGTTGTTGGAGCTGGCGCGCGCATTCAAGCAACTGCCCGTCGCACCAAAGCGCACGATTATTTTCCTCGCGACGACAGCAGAAGAACAAGGTCTGCTTGGCGCGCAATATTACGCCAATCATCCGTTGTATTCGCTACAAAAAACGCTCGCCAATATCAATATGGACGGCATGAATATGTGGGGCCGCACGTCGGATGTGGAGATTCTGGGCTTCGGAAACTCTACGTTAGAAGATGTATTGAACGACGCCGCCAAAAAACAAAACCGCAGCGTCAACCCGGAATCGCGTGCCGAGCTCGGCGGTTATTTCCGCTCCGATCATTTTGAATTCGCCAAAGTCGGTGTGCCTGCGCTGTACATGAAAAGCCGCACGCAATATATCGGCCAACCGGCCGACTACGCCAAACAAAAAGTGGATAACTATATCGCCAACGATTATCACAAAGTCACCGACGTGATTCACGATGATTGGAATCCTTCCGGCGCGATGGAAGATATGGCGCTGTTGTTTGATGTCGGCATGCGCGTTTCACAAGCCGCTAATTTTCCGCAATGGAAACCGGAATCGGAATTTCGTGCGCGACGCGAACAAATGTTGAAATAGTTCATCCAAAGGTGCCTTTGAAATAGTTATTGCAAACGCAGCAGTAAGTTACTTGAAATAAGCCTGATTTGCGACTAGGGTAGAAGGCCTATGCAATGAATCTTGCTCACTCTTAATTCATTGCTAAAGATTAAAACGTATCTCTCTGAAGTTAAACAAATCAGGAGGCAATATGAATAAAGCTAGAGCATTTTTACCCGTCTGGTTATCCGGCGTATTTTCGAGCGCGGGACTTTTTTCCATTTTATTTGTGGTCATTTTGAGCATGACTGGCCAAGCAATCGCCGGTCAATCTGAAAATGGTGAGTCTGTCAGTAAACATAAAAACAGCGTTTACATTGTCCGCATGGCGGATCAACCCGTAGTCGCTTATGAAGGTAATAAAGCGGGGCTCAGGGCAACCAAGCCGGCGCAAGGCAAAAAAATGGACCGCAATAGTGCCGAAGTAAAAGATTATTCGGCCTACCTCGATTCGCGTCACAACGCGACGCTTGCGGCAGTAAACGGACGCAAGATTCATGGCTACACCAATGTCTTCAACGGTTTTGCTGCTGAGTTGACCGATGCGCAAGTTGAGCAAATGAAGAATTTGCCCGTCGTGCTCTCTGTTGATAAAGATGAAGTGCGCAAAATGGATACGGCAACCACCCCGGCTTTTTTAGGCCTTAATGCACCTGGTGGCTTGTGGCAAAAAGCGGGCGGCGCAAAAGAAGCCGGTGAGAATATCATCATCGGTATGGTCGATAGTGGTATCTGGCCAGAGAACCCCAGCTTCGCCAATCGCGGCGGCGAATTCAGCAAGCCGCCTGAACAGGAAGACGGATCCAGAGCATGGACTGGCGTTTGCACCACCGGTGAACAATTTACCGCGGCAAACTGCAACGGCAAAATTATCGGCGCACGTTTTTATAATAAAGGTTTTGGCGGCGATGCCGGTGTTAAAGCGGCCTTTCCCTATGAGTTTCTTTCGCCGCGCGACTATGAGGGACACGGTACGCATACGGCATCAACAGCAGGCGGTAACAACGGTGTAACAGTAACCGGCCCGGCAGCAGCGTTTGGCAAAGTCAGCGGTATGGCCCCCGGCGCACGTATTGCAGTTTACAAAACCTGCTGGGGTGTGCCGTCAGATCCAAACGCAGGCTGCGCTAATTCGGATAACGTTGCCGCTATCGATCAGGCGGTTGCTGATGGTGTGGATGTGATTAACTATTCCATCAGCGGCACGCGTACCAATTTCCGCGACCCAGTAGAAATCGCCTTCATGTTTGCTGCTAACGCAGGTGTATTCGTTGCAGCATCAGCCGGCAATAGCGGCCCTGCGACCAGCACGGTTGCCCATCCAGGCCCGTGGCTGACCACAGTTGCAGCAGGTACACACAACCGTGATGTAGTAGGTTCTGCCACTTTAAATGGCGTGACGTATGCAGGTTCATCAACGACTGCTGCCCCTGCAGGGCCAGCGACGTTAATTGACTCGACTGCCGCCGGACTTCCCGGTGCAGATCCTGCGAAAGTAGCGCGGTGTTATGCCGCTGAAGATAATCTGGACGCGGCTGGCGTAAGCCTCGGCCCAGTGTTGGACGCAGCAAAAATCGCCGGAAAAATAGTTGTCTGTGATCGTGGTGTTACCGCACGCGTGAACAAAAGTTTGGCGGTGTTGCAAGCTGGCGGTGTAGGCATGATCTTGGTGAACGTGACGCCAAATTCGCTCAATGCCGATTTTCATTCTGTGCCAACCGTGCATTTGCAAAACACTGATCGTGCAGCAGTCAAAGCTTATGCAGCGACGGCTGGCGCGACGGCGACGATTGCTCAGGCATCGCTAGTGCTGGATGTGCCTGCGCCTTT
>JBEEJL010000291.1:0-2683 GCA_041169175.1 Pseudomonadota bacterium
AGATCCCAACGGCAAACCCGGCGCAAACAAAACCCAATTTAACGCACCGGCCGAAAAAAATGGCGGGCGCGATTTTGCCGCGACCGATATCGCTGCGCCTATTGTCAACGAAGCGCCCAAATATCCGCGTCATTACGAAACGATTTTGACCCAGGTGCAATTTGATGATTGGCTCGCCAAGTTGAATGCTGCGCCTCTGGCTTGTATCGACACCGAAACCACGGGCCTTGACCCGCTACAGGCGCAAATTGTCGGCCTGTCCTTGTGCGTTGAGCCGGGCTGCGCCGCATATTTACCGCTGATGCATCGCTACGCCGGTGCGCCGGAACAATTGTCATTAAATACAGTGCTCGCCGCGCTTAAACCGTATTTGGAAAACCCCAATAAAAACAAAGTCGGACAAAACCTGAAATACGACATGCATGTGCTGGCCAATCACGGCATTGCGCTCAAGGGCGTCGCTCACGACACACTATTGCAATCTTATGTTCTGGAATCACACTTGCGTCACGACATGGACACGCTGGCATTGCGTCACCTCAACGCAAAAACCATTTTATTTGAAGATGTCGCGGGCAAAGGTGCCGGGCAAATCGGCTTCGATCAAGTCGGCATTGAGCAAGCGGCAGAATATGCGGCCGAAGACGCCGACATCACGCTGCAACTGCATCAACATTTACAACCGCAAATCGCCGCCGATAAAAAGCTCGACTTCATTTACCGCGAAATCGAAATGCCGTCGATGCATGTGCTGTGGCGCATCGAGCGCAACGGCGTGTTGCTCGATGTGAAATTGCTCGAAACACAAAGTCGTGAGTTGGGTGAAAAATTGATTCAACTCGAGGCCAAGGCGCACGAAGAAGCCGGGCAGCCGTTTAATTTGAATTCGCCCAAACAATTGCAGGAAATTTTATTTGAAAAAATGAAAATTCCGGTAGTGAAAAAAACTCCCGGCGGTCAACCTTCGACTGACGAAGATGTGTTGCAGCAGTTGGCACAAGATCATCCGCTGCCGAAATTATTATTGGAATATCGCGGCCTCGCCAAACTCAAATCGACCTACACCGACAAACTGCCGCGCATGGTCAATCCCAATACTGGCCGCGTACATACCAATTATGGACAGGCCATCGCCGTAACGGGGCGACTCGCCAGCAACGACCCCAATTTGCAAAACATCCCCGTGCGCACCGCCGAAGGCCGCCGCATCCGCGAAGCCTTCATCGCTCCGCCCGGCTCGCAAATTATTTCCGCCGACTATTCACAAATTGAATTGCGCATCATGGCGCATTTGTCCGGCGACGAAGGTTTTCTCAAAGCCTTTGCAGCAGGTGAAGATATTCACCGAGCCACTGCCGCAGAAATTTTCGGCGTCGAATTAAATGATGTAACGAGCGAACAACGCCGCTACGCCAAAGTGATTAACTTCGGTTTGATTTATGGTATGAGCGCGTTTGGTTTAGCGGGCAATCTCGGCATTGAGCGTAGCGCAGCCGCGAGTTACATCGAACGCTATTTCGCCCGCTACCCCGGCGTGGCGAAATACATGGAGCGCACACGTAACGAAGCGCGCGATCAAGGCTATGTGGAAACCGTATTCGGCCGCCGATTGTTTCTGCCCGAAATCCGCAACAGCAACGCGCAACGCCGCCAAGGCGCAGAACGCGCCGCCATCAACGCGCCGATGCAAGGCACCGCCGCCGATTTAATCAAGCTCGCCATGATCGCCGTCGATAAATGGCTAACCGAGAAAAAATTGAATACCAAACTCATCATGCAAGTGCATGACGAACTCGTGCTTGAAGTACCCGATGACGAAATCGAGCTGGTCAAAAAAGAATTGCCGCCATTGATGTGTAACGTGGCAAAACTCGCAGTACCATTATTGGTCGAAGCAGGCGTGGGGCCGAACTGGGAAAAGGCACATTGATTTTTATATGTTTTTATTTTATGGATTTACATTCCACCCTTTCAATGGAGAAAAGCATTTTCCACGCCTGAAATATTTTTATCGGGCATCAGTATTTTTATTTTGAAAATTTTTCTACTGTCAAGTTTTCGTGCTGATTAAATTTTACGCAATTTGCCAATTGCGTATAAAATAGGCACCCCTAGTTTGTCTGGTTTTTGCTGCAATGCGCATCGGCCCCCACCTACTCAAAAACAATCTTCTGGTCGCACCCATGGCGGGTGTGACGGATCGGCCTTTCCGTCAATTGTGTAAATTGATGGGCGCTGGCCTGGCGGTCTCAGAGATGGTTTCCAGCAATTCCTTATTATGGGGCTCGGAAAAAACCAAGCGCCGCGCTAATCATGAAGGCGAAGTTGATCCGATTTCGGTGCAGATTGCCGGGGCTGATCCGGCGATGATGGCCGAAGCGGCGAAATACAATGTCGATCAAGGCGCGCAGATTATCGACATCAATATGGGCTGCCCGGCAAAGAAAGTTTGCAATGTGATGGCCGGTTCCGCTTTGCTGCAAGACGAGCCCTTGGTGCGGCGCATTGTTGAAGCGGTGGTCAAAGCGGTCGATGTGCCGGTGACATTAAAAATCCGCACCGGCTGGGACAAGCAACATCGCAATGCGATTATGATTGCGCGCATCGCCGAAGATTCCGGCATTCAGGCGTTGGCGATGCATGGGCGTACACGAGCTTGCCAATATACCGGCGATGCGGAATA
>JBEEJL010000292.1:0-5435 GCA_041169175.1 Pseudomonadota bacterium
AGATGATTTGCGCGCTGAATATCAAAAGCGTCACAGCACAAATGGCACCTTGTTACAGGCGTCGCCCGCCGGTCATATTTTTTCTCTGGCGATGACGCCGCTGGATATATCCGCCACGCGCATCCGCGCCAGCCTCGCGTCGGGTCGCTCGGCGCGTTATTTAATTCCCGATTCTGTTGTGCACTATATTGACCAGCACAATTTGTATCGGGCCTCCTGATTTATTATTGATTGAAAAAACTATGACACCTGCAAAACTGAAAAAAATCGCCGTTGACGCCCTCGAAGATATCAAAGCTAAAGACATCAAAGTGATGGACGTCAAACATTTATCCACTTTGTTCGACTTCATTATTGTCGCCAGCGCCGACTCGTCGCGCCAAACCAAGGCCTTGGCGAACAATGTCGTCGTGAAAGTGAAACAAGCTGGCGGACACATACTCAGCACCGAAGGCGAAGAAACCGGCGATTGGGTGCTGGTCGATTGCGGCGATGTGATTGTGCACGTGATGCATCCGACGGCGCGTGCTTATTACAATTTGGAAGAATTATGGGATCAGCCACTGCCACGCTCACGCAAGAAGCAAGTAGAAGAAGAGGATGAGGACGACGAAAAAGAATTAGAAATAGTCGTGAAGAAAGCGCCGTTGAAAAAAGCCGTCGCTAAAAAAATCATTGAAAAAGAAGTAGAAGCGATCGAAGAAAAAATTACCGTCACGCGGAAAAAAGCGGCGGTCAAAAAGCCGGTGACTAAAAAAGCCGTGGCAAAAAAAGTAGTAGTGGAAAAAATAGCAGTGAAAAAAGTAGCCGCGAAAAAACCTGCATCGAAAACCCGCGTGGTGGCTAAAACTGCCGTGAAAAAAACCGCCGTGAAAAAAACTGCGGCTAAGAAAGTAGCTAAAAAAGCCTGACCTCGTGAAGTTGACCATTGTCGCCGTCGGTAACAAAATGCCCGATTGGGTCGAAACGGCGTTTGCCGACTACGCCAAACGCATGCCGCCGCATATGCGCGTAGAGCTGAAAGAAATCAAAGCAGAAAAACGCGATGGTGGCAAAACCGCGCAGCAAATTATGGAAGCGGAAAAAATACGCATCGAAGCGGCAGTGCCTGACAATGCGATGTTGATTGCCATGGACGAACGCGGCGCTCAGATTTCCAGTTTACAACTGGCCGATTGGCTGCGTGATTGGCAAGGCGAAGGACGCGATGTGGCGCTAGTCATTGGCGGTGCGGATGGTCTGCACGAGAGCTTGCGGCAACGCGCGCATAAAATGTTGGCGCTATCGCATCTCACTTTGCCGCACGGCTTGGCGCGAGTATTGTTAGCCGAACAACTGTATCGCGCGTACTCGATTACCCAAAATCACCCTTACCATCGTGAATAAAAGTTAAATATAATCAAATACTTATGACAGACAAGCTGGACGATCATTTAAGGACCTTTGTAAATTCCAAAGCTGGCATGGCGAAAATGTCGCAGCGGATTTATCTTGCCTCGCGCAGCCCGCGTCGGCGCGAATTGCTGAAACAAATCGGCTTACCGTTCGAGTTGCTGATGTTCCGTGAGTTGGCGCCGCGCAAACCGGACGTTGATGAAACGCCGCTGCATGACGAAGCGCCGGATGTGTACGTGCAACGTATTGCGCGCGCCAAAGTGGTGGTCGCTGCGCGGTTAGTGCTTGATCGCAGTCTGCCTTGGCATAATGTCTTGTCGGCCGATACCACCGTGGCTATAGACAATAAAATTCTCAGCAAGCCCGCTGATAATCTCGAAGCAATGGCGATGATGCGCGAGCTATCGGGCAAGACGCACGATGTGCATACCGCCGTGGCGATTACCGACGGCAGTATCATAGAGGTTGCGCTGAGTTCCAGCCGTGTCACTTTTTGCGAACTGCGCGAAGAAGATATTAAAGCTTATGTGATGTCGGGCGAATCGCTCGACAAAGCCGGTGCTTACGCTATTCAAGGGCGCGCTGCCGCTTTCATCAGCCGACTTGAAGGCAGCTACTCCGGCGTGATGGGTTTGCCCTTATACGAAACGGCGAAAATGGTGCAACGTTTCGTGCGTTAAAAAATATTGAGATCGGCCAAGAACAATGAATGAGCAAATTCTGATCAACGTCACACCGCAGGAAACTCGCGTCGCCGTGATGCAGCAAGGCGTGGTGCAGGAATTGCACGTCGAGCGCACCTCGAGTCGCGGCCTGGTTGGCAATATTTATCTCGGCAAAGTCGCGCGCGTATTGCCCGGCATGCAGTCGGCGTTTATCGATGTGGGGTTGGCTCGCGCAGCGTTTTTACATGTAGCGGACATTTGGGTGCCGCGCGAAAACGGCGAAACGGCGCGCCCGACCGAATTAAAACCGATTGAAAAAATCCTCTCCGACGGCCAATCGCTGTTAGTGCAAGTGATTAAAGATCCTATCGGCAGCAAGGGCGCGCGCTTGTCCACGCAAATCGGCATCGCCGGTCGCTTTCTCGTATATTTACCGCAGGAATGTCATATCGGTATTTCGCAACGCATCGAGAGCGAAATCGAGCGCGAGTTGCTGCGCGAAAAATTACAACACCTAATACCCGCTGACGAAACCGGCGGCTACATCGTGCGTACCGTGGCGGAAACGGCTAGCGATGAAGAATTGGCGGCCGACATCGCCTATCTGCGCAAACTCTGGAGCGGCATACGCGAAGCGGCCAAAACGGCTGCACAAGAATCGAATTTGTATCAGGATTTAAGTCTTAGTCAGCGTGTGTTGCGCGATTTTGTCCATGTTGATACGGAGCGCATCATTATCGATTCACGCGAAAATTTTCAGAAGCTGAGCGAGTTCGCGCAAAAATATACGCAGCAAGCATCGACCGTGTTGGAACATTATGTAGGCGAACGTCCTTTATTCGATTTATTCGCGGTAGAAGAAGAGATAGAGAAAGCATTAGCCAAGCGCGTCGATCTGAAATCCGGCGGCTATATCATTATCGATCAAACTGAAGCGCTGACGACGGTGGATGTAAACACCGGCGGCTTTGTCGGCGGGCGTAATTTTGACGATACGATTTATCGCACCAATCTTGAAGCCAGCCAAACCATCGCACGGCAATTGCGTCTGCGTAATTTAGGCGGCATTATCATTGTCGATTTTATCGACATGGATAATGAGGAACACAAGGCCGCCGTGCTGACGGAATTCAACAAAGCCTTAGCCTTCGACCGCACGCGCGTGACGCTGAATGGGTTTTCGCCGCTGGGCTTATTGGAAATGACGCGTAAGCGCACGCGCGAATCGCTGGCGCATATTTTGTGCGAGCCATGCGATATCTGCAAAGGCCGCGGTCAGTTGAAAACACCGCAAACCGTATGCTACGAAATTTTGCGCGAGTTGCTGCGTTCCGCCCGGCAATTCGACACGCGCGAATATCGCATTCTCGCGTCGCAAAAAGTCATCGATCGTTTCCTGGATGAGGAAGCGCAGAATCTCACCATGCTGTCCGACTTCATCGGTAAGCCGATTTCGCTGCAAATTGAAAATGCTTATTCGCAAGAAAATTATGATGTTGTGTTAATGTAAGCATTTGATTTAATTGTGTTTTTATGGAGAGGTTTCGGTGCTCGCTTCCGCGCAGGATTCGCTAGGTCAACCATCACTTGCCACTGTCAGCACCTTGGATGGAATGTGGCGCGAGCGTGCGCGACTCACCCCAAATCAAATTTCCCATATCGATTTTGTGCCAAAAAGCCAGCAGCGGCGCGAATATACCTGGGCGCAAATGTTGGCCGAAACCGCGCGCTGGCAAGCGGCCCTGCGTAAAGAAAATCTGCAAGTCGGCGATCGCGTTGCCATCATGCTGCGCAATTGCGTCGATTGGGTCTTGTGCGATCAGGCGGCCTTGGCGCTAGGATTAGTAGTCGTGCCTTTATATACTGTCGATCGCGCCGAGAATGTCGCCTATATTCTGAACGACGCCGAGGTAAAAATTTTATTGCTGGAAACACCGGAGCAATGGAAACAACTTGCTGCGCTGGATATTAAGTTGGACAGTTTGCAGCGCGTACTGATGTTGCGCCCGGATGAAAATTCGCCGGCAGATGCGCGCGTTGTCGCGGCTGAAAATTGGCTGCCGCCAGGCGAGCATACTTTGCAACATGTTTCTACTGACGGCAATCAACTTGCCAGCATAGTTTATACCTCCGGCACCACGGGCAAGCCCAAGGGCGTGATGTTGACGCATGAAAATATTTTGTCCAACGTCAGAGCGCTGTTGCAATGTATCGATATTTACCCGACCGATGACATTCTGTCGTTTCTGCCGCTGTCGCATATGTTCGAGCGCACCGTCGGCTATTACACGCCGGTGATGCAAGGAGTGAAAACGACTTATTCACGCTCAGTGCAATTGCTCGCCGACGATTTAATTAACGAGCGGCCGAATATTCTGATCGCCGTGCCGCGCATCTTCGAATTGATCCAAAGCAAAATCAACGCGCAATTACAAACGCGCAAACCGTGGCAGCAAAAATTATTTGCTTATGCGGTGGAAACCGGCTGGCAACGCTTTGAGTGGCAGCAGGGACGCAGCGGCTGGCGTCCGTCTTTTTTATGCTGGCCCTTGCTTGATCATCTGATTGCCAAACCGGTGCGCGCGCGCTTCGGTGGGCGTCTGCGTTTTGCCGCAAGCGGCGGCGCGGCGCTAGCGCCGAATATCGCTAAAACGTTTATCGCTCTTGGTATTCCTATTTTGCAAGGCTACGGCATGACCGAATGCAGCCCGGTGTTGGCGTTCAACGCGCCGCGAGATAATTTACCCTCCAGCGTCGGCCATATGTTGCCCGGCATAGAAATGCGTCTTGGAATCGGCGATGAATTGCAAGTCAAAGGTCCGAATGTGATGCAAGGCTATTGGAATCATGCGCAAGGCACGCGCGACATTTTTACCAAAGACGGCTGGCTCAAGACCGGTGATGTAGTGCGCGTCGATGCCAGCGGGCATATCACCATCACCGGCCGATCGAAAGACATTATTGTGTTATCCAATGGAGAGAAAGTGCCGCCGAGCGATATGGAAATGGCCATCATGCGCGACACCTTGTTCGATCAAGTGATGATTATCGGCGAGGGCAAACCATTTTTATCCATGCTCGGCGTATTGAATCGCGGGCTGTGGAAAAAAATGGTCGCCGACAGCAATCTCGATGCGACGAATATTCAAGCGGCAGAAAAACTTGTGCTGAAGCGCGTCGCCGTGCAGATTAAGAGCTTCCCCGGTTATGCGCAAATTCGGCGCGGCGTGTTTACACTGGAAGCGTGGAGCGTAGAAAATGGCTTGCTCACGCCGACCTTGAAGATTCGCCGCCCGCAAGTCGTGGCCAGTCGCGCCAAAGATATTGATTCTATTTACGATTCAACAGCATAGTGTTTGAAACATTCGTGTCGGC
>JBEEJL010000293.1:0-4200 GCA_041169175.1 Pseudomonadota bacterium
ATTTTGCTGGATTCCCGCCTGCGCGGGAATGACGGGGAAATTATGGTGCCTTGTGTCTTGCCAATGCTTCATTTGAATGGCCATGCCTTGGGGCGCGGTGTACACACGAGTAGTAGGGCGGCTCCCACCCGCCGCAAAAAAGCAGGTTGTTCACTTCGTGGTTTATTTTTTGGCGGGTGGAACCCGCCCTACGAAAAAAAACGGCACCCTAAGGTGCCGTTTGATTTGATACTTCTTTATTTTGCTGAAGCTATTTGATTTAGAAAAACAGGATTGCGCCGAGGGCGAAGGTTTTGGCATTAGCTTCGTCAGGTGAGGCTGAGTCTTTGGTTTTTTCGTCTATATATTCACCTACCAACGTCACACTCTTGGTCAGGCTGTGGTACACACCTAGGGTCATTGCCGAATTTTTGGAGCCCGCTACATCTTTGTTTTTGTTTTCGCCAAAGTTGATACCAAACTTAGTGTTCAGGCCTGGTGGTTTATAGGTTAATTGGCCGAGCAGACCCTGAGTTTTCTGCGTGTTGCCTGCGGCATCCGTGCCGTTCAAAAATAACAGCGCATCGCCGATGCCCTTGCCGTCAAAGCCTACCAGCATTGCTTCAAATCCGGCTATGCCGAACTTGCCGCCCAGCTCAAAGCCAGACGCCGAGGCAGACCTGCCAGCAACAGCCGCCACTGCAGGGTTACCCTTTGTGCTGCTCTGGTTAACAAAGGACGCCCATGCCTTGCCAGTCATGCCGCCCGATGCGGGGAAATCATAGGAGGCGAGGCCTTGCAGCATAGGGCTTTTGTGAATGTTGTAATCATCAATATCCACTGGTTGGAAAACACCGATGGAACCCTGGAAGCCGGAATAATTCGGCGAGGAATAAGTGATTTGCGGCTGGAAGGCCGTGTACATATACCCCTTGCCGATCATGCCAGTCGTAGTATTTATAGCACCTGCGGTTACAGCCATTCCGCCAACGCCAAGCAAGGTCATGTCGTTCAGAATCGCCTGCTGCTGGAACAAACCGATGTCGCGGCCCAACTTGACCGAACCCCAGCTTTTATCGCCGAAGCTCAAATACACAATACGCATATCACCTACACTTTGGGCACCGGCAATTCGCTGAGTTCCTGCTAATGAGGGATTAGAAGTGCCCGGCGCAAAACCAAAATGGCCTTTGATATCCAGATCGCTTTGACGCGTAGTGGCGACCAAGCTGATAATGCCCGGCAACAAACCATTTTGAATCGAGGTGGTTTGATTGCCAGAATTACACGCTGATAGCGTGGCCCATTGCGAAGCGCCTGCTTTGTTGCCGCAATCGGTGTTGGTATAAAAAGCATTCACCGTACCGTTGATGTCCATGGTCCAGTCGCCCTGGGTAAAGTTGATCGCTTGCGCGGGGGCGGCTAAAACTGCGAGGGTGCTGCAGACTGCGAGTTGAAGTAAGTTACGTTTGTTCATGATGAGAACCTCCTGATTAAAATTCATTATTACGAACACCGGATGAAATTCCAGCATTCACTCTTATTACCTTACTGCTCTTACAAGAACCACTAAAAAACAAAGAATCAATATCTGTGTTCTATTCAAACAAAACTGTATATGCGAACGGCGGTGAATGCTGATGGCATCGGGCGCCGGGGGCGATGAAGCGGATGAGCCTATCGCGTGCAATCAGGTTAAGGCAATTCCTGTACCAAAATGGTTGTTTCATGCATACAAACGCATATTTTTGCAGTGCAATGAAAATAATTATTAATATAATCAATAGGTTATAGTTTTACGCTTTGTTGCCATTTTGCGACAAAGCGGGTTTGCCGAGTCTTGGAAGGCGTTGAATCGATTGAAATAGTTGGCGATTGCAAAAAATTGTAAAGTTATTGCATCGAAATGAGACGGTAAAGTGATTCGTCGCGCCACAGCCTGCTTGAAGGAATCTTGAGGCAGCGGTTTACGCAACGTAGAATAGGAGCAAGGCTGCTTTTGCCTATTCACTTTTTCACCAAGATTTTTTCTTGGCGAATTTCCCTTGCGTTTTCCTTAGAGCATTTCCTTGAAAAAATTCTGGAAAATTTCCCTGACCGTATTATTAGTTTTGTTGTTACTGATTGCGGCCGCCATTTTTTACGTCTTCTCGACTTTCAAGCCCAACGATCTCAAGCCGCGCCTGACTGATTTTTTTCAGCAAAAGTATCAACGTCAGTTATTGATTCCAGGCGAGCTGCAATTATCGTTGTGGCCGTTGTTGCATATTGAAAGCGGCAAAATCAGCTTGCTGGAAAAAAATGGCTCCGACGTTTTGGCCAGTATGGAATCGGCAAAAATTTCTTTAGTGTGGCGGCCCTTGATCGAGGGCCGGCTCGAGGTGGACGGCGTGACATTAGATGCGCCGTCGGTGCATATAAAAAGATTCGCCGACGGCACGACCAATATCGATGACTTTTTGACGGGCGGCGGAGGAGGCCCCGGGCAATTTGACATCAAAGGTTTGAAAATCAATCGCGCGTCATGGGTGTTCGACGATCAAGCGACGCAATGGAACATGACTAACGCCAATCTGCAAGTCGGGCGGCTCTCTAATGGCGTGCCGACGGATTTCAAATTCGATGGCGATCTGCGTTTGAATCAGGATCAATTGAATGCGCATATCGATTTGAACAGTCCGTTGCTGTTCGATTTGGCCAAGCAAAATTTTTCCTTGGGAAAACTAGCTCTCGCGATTAAAGGCACATCGAAAGCAGCAAACACCACGACGCTGAATGATATTGCGCTCAACGCGACCGGGGCGATGACGTTTGACGCTGCAAAAAAATTGACGCACTTGGGTGAGTGGACATTGCAAAGCCAGTTGATCAATGGCGACGAAAAATGGCAGGCTACCGTCGCTTTTAGCGAAGCGGAGCAGCAAGGGAAAAATTGGCGCGCGAAAAATATCAGCAGCCAAGCCGAGCAGCAAACGGCGGCTTATCATTTGAACACCACATTAAATATGCCTGAGTTGAACTCGATCGACGCTCGCATGAGCGGCAAAGATGTAAAACTCACCACGCAATGGACGGCAAAGCCCGATGCAAAAAAAGGCAGCGCAAAAAAAAATCAAAACACGATCAACGCGCTGCTGACATTGGGCGCGCTGGATGATGTCAACGACGCGAGTGGGCAGACTAGCTACGACTTACACACCTTACATCTGGAGGCAAAAGGTGTAGTCGATGCTGCACCGGTAAAGCTTCATGCGGATGGCGACATACAAATTATTAATAATAATCAAATAGTTACGAAAGGGCCGCTAAGAGTGCAATTCAACTACCAACCTGTCGGCTTAGCCTTGGAAGGTTCGCTGAAGACAGAGGCGAAAATAATGCTGGAACGTGAGCAATACGAGCTAAGCCCGCTATTGTTCGACCTTACCATCACGCCAACGGATTTTAAGCGGCCGATGACTTTGATCGGCAATGGCGCCATGAACACCGATCTCAAACGCAAAATCATCAGCGCAAAATTACAAGCTAAGTTTAACCAAGCGAAACTCGAAGGAAAAATCGGCGTGGCCGGATTTACGCCGCCAGCCTATACGTTTGATGTGCTGTTGAGTGAATTCAACACGGCTTGGTTGGAAAATAAAACCGGCGCGGCAAAAACGGCGGGCGATCTGCCCGATTTTGGCTGGCTGAAAAAACTCAACGCGAATGGTGTATTGCGTATCGGCGAACTCATCTCGGCCGACAAACGTGCCACCAATGTGCGCACTGATGTGAAATCCGACAAGTGAAATTATCCGACTATGAGCGACTTCGCACAAAAAGTAATTGACTGGCAAAAGGAAGAAGGCCGCCACGATTTGCCGTGGCAAAACACGCGCGATCCTTACTGCGTGTGGTTGTCGGAAATCATGCTGCAGCAAACTCAGGTCGGCACGGTGATTCCTTATTACCATCGCTTCTTAAAACACTTTCCCGACATCGCTGCGCTGGCCAGCGCCAGCGACGACGCGGTGATGGCGCAATGGGCTGGACTGGGCTACTACACGCGCGCGCGCAATCTACACAAAGCGGCGAAAAAAATCGTCGGCGATCATCGCGGTAAATTTCCGAAAAATTTCGACGACATTCTTGCGCTGCCGGGTATTGGCCGTTCCACTGCGGCGGCGATTAGTGCATTTTGTTTCGGCGCCAAGACCGCGATTCTGGATGGCAATGTCAAGC
>JBEEJL010000294.1:0-3665 GCA_041169175.1 Pseudomonadota bacterium
CTAATTCTTTTTGACGCTTTTCGAATTGGTAATTGGGTTTGGCCAAGTGGCCTCCTGTAGATTGCGCTGGACTGACTCAAAATAGGAACATCACAGGTGTAATTACACCACACACGCGCAAACTATGCCATGTATTGCCGCTTAGGCTTGTTGTTGCTGAATTTGCCGCAGACGCCACAGTATCAGCATCATGGTGCCGGCAAGGAATGCGCCGAAGATGATGACGATGTAATAAATGCTCAGCTTGGCACCGATCATCATTGAGTAAAGTCCGGACATAACAAGAATACTGATGTTCTCGTTGAAATTTTGCACGGCAATCGAGTGGCCCGCACCCATGAGCAAATGACCGCGATGTTGTAATAGAGCATTCATCGGCACGACGAAAAATCCGCCGAGAGCGCCGATTAAAACAAGCAATGGCGCGGCGATTTGCCAACTGAAAATCAAATTCATTAACATCACGGCAAAGCCCATCGCTATGCCGAGGGGAATCACTTTGACTGCTCTGTCCAAGCTGACATACTTGGCCGCCAGCCCGGCACCGATAGCGATTCCCAGTGCGACCACGCCTTGCAAATACGAAGCCTTGTCCAAACCAAAGCCGAGTGAGGTATCGGCCCATTTGATCACGATAAATTGCAGCGTTGCACCTGCTCCCCAGAATAGCGTCGTGACTGCGAGCGAGACTTGGCCGAGCTTGTCTTTCCACAATAGTTTGAAGCAATGCCAAAAGTCATGAATGATAAACAGTGGATTTTTTTTCAGCGGTTTGTGATCAATGGCGAGCTTGGGAATGTAAAGATTAAATATAGAGGCGATGATATAAAAACCCACGATGATTGAGATCGCCATCTCCGGTGCAGTGTCTATGCCCGACTCAACACCGGGTATTTCTGTAATGCTTAATAGCGTCGTGGCAACCTGCTTATTGATTAACAGCCCACCAACTACCGTGCCGGTAATAATCGCCCCGACGGTGAGGCCTTCCATCCAGCCGTTGGCGATGACCAGTTTGCTCGGGGGTAAATATTCGGTAAGGATGCCGTATTTGGCAGGTGAATATGCGGCAGCGCCGAAACCGACAATAGCGTATGCGTAAAACGGATCCATACCCAACAGCATCGACAGACAGCCGAAAATTTTAATGCTGTTGCTGATAAACATCACCTTGCCTTTTGGCAGCGCGTCGGCGAAAGCGCCTACAAAGGGCGCCAGTACGACATAGGAGATGACAAAGAAAATTTTCAGCCACGGTGTCTGCCATTCAGGCGCGCCGAGCTGAAATAGCAGCGAAATGGCTGCGACCAGCAAGGCATGGTCAGCCAAGGCGGAAAAAAACTGCGCCGCCAAAATATAATAAAAACCACGGTTCATGAAATAGACAGGCTTTCTGGAAAAATTATTATTGTAGTAAGTCGTTTAGCAGGCAGTTTCTTAACAAATTTGTATCATTATACCCGCTTGATGGGTAGCGAAATAAATCAGCCGATTAAAGCGCCTCGGCGGCAAAATCAGCCAATCTTGAGCGCTCACCCCGTTGCAGCGTCACATGTCCATTGTGTTGCCAGCCTTTGAATCTATCCACCACATAAGTCAGGCCGGAACTGCCTTCGGTCAAATAGGGCGTATCAATTTGCGAAATATTGCCCAGGCAAACGACTTTAGTGCCCGGCCCGGCGCGCGTAATCAGGGTTTTCATTTGTTTAGGCGTGAGGTTTTGTGCTTCGTCGATAATCAAATATTTTTTCAGGAAGGTTCTGCCGCGCATGAAGTTGAGCGATTTTACTTTGATGCGCGAGCGGATTAAATCTTGCGTCGCAGCGCGGCCCCAGTCGCCAGCTTCGTCGTCGCTTTTGTTCAGCACATCAAGGTTATCTTCCAGCGCGCCCATCCACGGCGTCATTTTTTCTTCTTCGGTGCCGGGTAAAAAGCCGATGTCTTCGCCGACCGGCACGGTGACGCGAGTCATGATAATTTCCGAATACAGTTTGGTTTCCAGCGTCTGCAACAAGCCTGCGGCCAAGGTGAGCAAAGTCTTGCCGGTTCCCGCCTGACCGAGCAGGGTAACAAAATCGATGTCGGGATTCATCAAGGCATTCAAAGCAAAATTCTGTTCGCGGTTACGCGCGGTAATGCCCCAGATATTATTTTTGCTGTGCGCGTAATCGCGCAGGGTTTCCAGCACGGCCATTTTGCCATTTAACTCTACGACGCGAGCGAAAAACGGCTGGTCGCCTTCAAGATAAAGAAATTCGTTGAGCAAAAAGCTGGCGCACAGCGGGCCTTTAACGCGATACAAAGTGCGTCCATGCAGTTGCCACGATTCCATATCCTTGCCATGCTTGTCCCAAAAATCAGCCGGTAGTTCGCGCATCCCGCTGTAGAGCAGGTCCGTATCTTCGAGGACTTTGTCGTTGAAATAATCTTCTGATGCCACGCCGATGGCGCGCGCTTTGATGCGCATATTGATGTCTTTGGTCACCAATACCACTTCGCGTTCTTTATGCTGGTGTTGCAAATGCAGTGCGACACCGATGATTTGGTTATCCGCTTTCAGGCTAGGCAAGGCGGCAGATAAATCGTGGTTGATGATCTGCGTTTGCAAAAATAATTTGCCGCTGGCTTGATTAGTCCCGCGACCTTTCAGCGGTAAACCGGCTTCCATATCCGCTTGTGGCGCGCTGACGATTTCTTCCATAAAGCGGCTGGCTTGACGCGCATTGCGCGCCACTTCGGTCATGCCTTTTTTATTGTTATCGAGTTCTTCCAGCGTCACCATCGGAATGAATACGTCGTGTTCTTCGAAACGGAATAGCGCGGTGGGGTCGTGCATCAACACGTTGGTGTCAAGTACGAATAGTTTGTTGGTTTCAGCAGTGTCACGTTTGCGGCGGGGACGAGTGGTGGCCATAAGTAATTATCAACCTTGAAGAGATTTGACGGCGTCCAATACTTCTTGTGCGTGGTTTGGCACGGATACGCCGCGCCATTCTTTACGTAATACACCGTCTTTGTCGATGAGGAAAGTGCTGCGCTCAATGCCGCGTACTTGTTTGCCGTACATATTTTTCATTTTCATCACATTGAAAATATTACAGGCGATTTCTTCTTCGTCGCTGAGCAATTCAAACGGAAAGCTCATTTTGCTTTTGAATTTTTCGTGCGATTTCAGAGAGTCGCGCGATACGCCGAATACAGTACATTTTTGTTTGCTGAATTCTCCATGCAACTCACGGAACTGCATGCCCTCGCTGGTGCAGCCGGGCGTATCGTCTTTGGGGTAAAAATAAATCACAAATGGGTAACCGCGCATGGCTGATAGCTTGAAGCGTTGTTCGCCGGTGGCGGGTAATTCAAAATCGGTAACGGTTTTGTCGATCATCATGCCTCCAGTGTCAATGGGCTAAAAATAATTTTCCCTGCAAAGCCAACGTGCCAGAGCGGCCGGGAATTTTGTCGTTACTGACTTCGCAATACGGCAAACTGCTGACATCGAGGGAATGAAATAATTCTTCGGTGGTACACAATTCATAAGCTTGCTCGCGCCAACCACCGAGCAGTGCGTCGAAGGCCGGTAATAATTTCATGCCTTCAAGTTCTGCATGCAAAGTATAAACGTGGTCGGTTTGGCTGTCGCGCGTCAGCTTCAAAATGTATTCAGC
>JBEEJL010000295.1:0-4649 GCA_041169175.1 Pseudomonadota bacterium
GAGACATCCACGCCGCAAATGGATCTCGGTCTTGAATCCCCTCCGTCTGCTAAGCCGCATTAAATCGTGAGCACCGAAGAAACATTTATCTCCCATCTGGTGGAGCTGCGCGAACGATTGATGCGTAGCTTGATAGCATTTGGTCTTGTGTTTATTTGTCTGTTTTTCTGGGCCAATGATTTATACGATTTGCTCGCAGCGCCGCTGATTAGTCAATTACCTGCAGGCGGCCAGATGATCGCGACCGATGTCGCCACGCCATTCTTTGTGCCGATGAAAGTAGCGATGATGGCGGCGTTTTTAATTTGCCTGCCGTATATCTTGTGGCAATTCTGGGGCTTTGTCGCGCCGGGTCTTTACACGCACGAGAAAAAGCTCGCTGTGCCATTGGTGATTACTAGCACGATATTATTTTTCTGCGGCATGGCGTTCGCGTATTTTTTAGTCTTGCCGACGGTATTTCATTTCATCGTCAAGATCGCGCCGAAAGGCGTGGCGGTCATGACCGACATCAACAAGTATTTGGATTTCGTGCTGGGCATGTTTGTCGCATTCGGCGTGACGTTTGAAGTGCCGGTCGTCGTGGTGATCTTGGTGAAAATGGGCATGGTCAGCGTGCAAAAATTGCGCGAAATTCGCAGCTATGTCATCGTCGGTGCGTTTGTGGTTGGCGCGATTTTCACGCCGCCTGACGTGGTGTCGCAAATTATGCTGGCGGTGCCGCTGTGTATTTTGTATGAACTCGGCATCATCGCGGCCGCGATGATGACCAAGCCGGTGAAATCAGATGCGCTGTCGGTAGCCGAAACAGATATCGACAAATAGATCTTGCAGACTAATAAATAGTTGATTTAAATCAATTACTTAGCTTTTATAACGGGAATCTGCGGTTTAGGTCGTTTGCCTACGGTGACTTGTAAATTCATCGTTTTTTGGTCGCGCACTATCGACAAGCTCGCGGTTTTCCCCGGTGCGAGCTCTGAAATCTGATTCAACAATTCTGTGCTGTCGTTAATTGTTTTATCGTTCACCGCCGTTAACAAATCGCCTGCTTTCACCAGCGCCTTGTCTGCCGGGCCATCGCGCAACACACCGCGTATCAACGCGCCTTTAGCATTGCTGCCGAGTTTTAAGGTATCAATAATTTCCTGCGTTAACTCTTGGCCATCGACTTCGACGCCGATCCAGCCGCGCGTGACGCTGCCGTTTTGGATAATTTGATCCATCACGTACTTTGCCAAGCTGACGGGAATGGAAAAGCCAATGCCTTGCGAACCGCCGCTGCGCGAATAAATCGCGCTGTTAATGCCGAGCAGATTGCCGTTGGTATCGACCAGTGCGCCGCCTGAGTTACCCGGGTTAATCGCCGCGTCGGTCTGAATAAAATTTTCAAATTGATTAATGCCGAGACGACTGCGTCCGAGTGCGCTGACGATGCCCATCGTGACGGTTTGTCCGACGCCGAACGGATCGCCGATGGCGAGCACCACGTCGCCGATTTTCGCTTGCTCAGATTGGCCGAAAGTAATCGCGGGTAAATTGGCGGCTTCGACTTTGAGCACCGCGAGATCGGTGTCGGGATCGCGGCCGACCACTTTCGCTTTCAGAATTCGCTTGTCGGAAAAAGCGACTTTGATTTCGTCTGCGCCCTCGATGACGTGATCATTGGTGAGGATGTAACCGTCACTGCGCACCACCACGCCCGAACCTAAACTGGAAAACGACTCTTCGTCTTCATCCAAACGATCGCCGAAAAAACGTCGCAGCACAGGATCGTCGAGCAAGGGATTTTTTTGCGCAACTTGTGCTTCTTTGGTGGTAGAAATATTCACCACTGACGGAATGGCTTTGCGCGCGGCGTCACGGTAGGTGAGTTGGGCCGAGCCAACGCTGCTATTGCTGACGCCGGGTGAGGCCGTGACAGGTTTATCAACAGAAACAGGCGCTTGGTTGCGCCAGCTTAATAATTCGGGACGGATGAGACTGATAACAAATAGGGCCGCCATAGTGATGGTGGCGATTTGGGCGAACAGAAGCCAGAGTTTGCGCATGAGGTAAGGTTAAAAAGTGACGGAAAAATATTGAAGCAGAATTATTGCTTAAATACCCGCGTGAAGCAAAAAAGAAAGCCGCCGCTTGAAAAAAAACAACCCGGACAAGCCGGGCTGTTTTTACTCAAGCGAAAAAATAAGCTTTATTTTTTCAGTGAATCGCGGATTTCACGCAGCAACACCACATCTTCAGGCGGCGCAGCCGGCGCAGGAGGCGCCGTTTTTTTCATTTTGTTCATCGCGCGTACCAGCATGAAGATGATGAAGGCCAAAATAAGAAAGTTAACCAGAATAGTGATGAAATTACCGTAAGCAAACGCGGAACCGCCGGCTTTTTTCAGGCCATCCAAAGTCGCGCTGCCATCCGGGCCGGTCAGCTTGACGAACATGTTGGAAAAATCCACGCCGCCAATCACTTTGCCGACCACTGGCATGATTAAGTCATTAACTATGGAATCGACGATCTTGCCAAAAGCGCCACCGATGATCACGCCGACGGCTAGATCCATCACATTGCCCTTCATAGCGAAGTCTTTAAATTCTTGCATCATGCTCATAGTTGCCTCCATATTGGGTTGATTAGTTCGTTAACATCTTGTTTTACAGCGGGTTTACTGTAGTTCTTTCACTAACCCCGTGTCAACCCGAAATATAGCGTTTTTGGGCTTTGGGGCTTAAGTTTACATTCCAAATCGTATAAAATAGGCAGGTTTTGAATCTGACTAGCTTTTCCATAGGAATCAAGTATGAGCGCAAATGAAGTAGATAACAGTAAACGCAATTTTCTGATTGCCGCCGGTACTTTAGGCGTAGTTGCGGGCGGGGCAGCCGTGATACCGTTTGTCGGCAGTATGCTCCCGAGCGAGCGAGCCAAGGCAGCCGGCGCGCCGATCGAAGTGGATATTTCCAAAATCGAGCCAGGCCAGATCGCCACGTTTGAATGGCGCGGCAAGCCAGTGTGGGTGGTCAACCGCACACCGGAAATGCTGGCACAACTGGAAAAAAATTCCGATAAGCTGGCCGACCCTGCGTCAGGCAGCTCGACCCAACCGGCTTATGCTAAAAATGCATTGCGCGCCAACGAAAAAAACAAGAATTTTCTCGTGGTAGAGGGAGTCTGTACTCATCTGGGTTGCTCGCCGACTTTCCGCAAGGATATCGGCCCGGCAGACCTCGGTACCGACTGGCCCGGCGGTTTTTATTGCCCGTGCCATGGCTCCAAATTTGACCTGGCTGCGCGCGTATTCAAAGGCTCGCCTGCTCCGTCGAATATGGTGGTGCCGCCCTATCAATACTTGAGCGATTCGCGCCTGATGATTGGCGACGATAGCAAAGGAGCATGATCAATGTCTGCGATAAGTAATGTCATGAACTGGGTCGATGAGCGTTTCCCTGCCACCAAAATGTGGAATGAGCAGTGGGGACAATATATTGCGCCGAAAAATTTTAATTTCTTTTATGTATTCGGCGTGTTGTCGCTGGTGATTTTGGTGAATCAAATTCTCACCGGTATTTTTCTCACCATGAATTACAAGCCCGACGCCAAAGAAGCCTTCGCCTCGGTCGAATACATCATGCGCGATGTCAGCTTTGGTTGGCTGATCCGCTATATGCACTCAACCGGCGCGTCACTATTTTTCGTCGCCATCTATTTGCATATGTTCCGCGGCCTGATGTACGGCTCGTATCGCAAACCGCGCGAATTGATTTGGGTTTTCGGCATGATGATTTACCTCGCGCTGATGGCCGAAGCATTTTTCGGTTATTTGTTGCCGTGGGGCCAAATGTCGTTCTGGGGCGCGCAGGTGATTGTGAATTTATTCTCTGCCGTGCCGTTCATCGGCCCTGATTTGTCCGAGTGGATACGCGGCGATTACGTCGTGTCTGATGCGACGCTGAATCGCTTTTTCGCTTTCCATGTTATCGCCATACCGTTTGTATTGGCCGGTTTGGTTGCCGCGCATCTGACTGCCTTGCATGAAGTCGGCTCGAATAACCCGGACGGTATCGAAATCAAAGACCATAAAGATCCGAAAACCGGCATTCCGCTCGACGGCATTCCTTCGCATCCTTATTACACGGTAAAAGATTTGCTGGCACTCGTCGTGTTTTTGGGCGTGTTCAGCGCGATCATCTTTTTCTTCCCGACCATGGGCGGCTACTTCCTCGAAGACAATAACTTCGTGCCGGCGAATCCGTTGCAGACGCCTGAACATATTGCGCCGGTATGGTATTTCACGCCGTTCTACGCCATGTTGCGCGCCGTGCCGCCGATTGCCGGTTCGCAATTCCCCGGTGTGGTGGTGATGGGTGCGGCGACGATGATTTTGTTCCTCTTGCCTTGGCTGGATAAAGGCGCGGTGAGATCAATACGTTATCGCGGCGATTTATTCAAGCGTTGGCTTTACGCTTTTGCGATTAGCTTTGTCATCCTGGCGATTTGCGGCATCTTCCCGACCAGCATATGGGGTCAGTTGCCTAAAGGCTTGCCGTTGATCGGCGGTCTCGATACCGCGACGGTGGTGGCGCGTATATTCACCGTCATTTATTTCGCATTTTTTATTCTGATGCCTTGGTACAGTGCAAAAGATAAGACTA
>JBEEJL010000296.1:0-7291 GCA_041169175.1 Pseudomonadota bacterium
CGCCATCACTGGCGCAGCATCATCCCAGCCCGTTGCCGCTTTGACGCGCGCGCGAACTTCCGGCGCAGGTCGCGGCGTGATGCGATCAACCATCGCGTTAGGGCAAGTTGTGTTTGCTTCAACCCATTTCAGCAAATGCGTATCGCCAATCAGTTCAATGAACTGCAACAAACCGCTGCAAAAGCGCTCGCCGTTGTGGCGCAGATTGTCGCAGTTGAGCAAGCTTACTTTGCCACCGTTGGCGGCCATGCGCGCGCGCAAGATCGCTGTCAGCGCACCATAAATCGTTTCCCCTACCTCGCCGCGCTCGGCCCGTTTCACGTCACTCGCCAGATCGGAAAAATTTAGATCTAATTTATTTTTAGCGTCGAGATAATAGCCCGCCTCGGTCACGGTGAAGGAAATGATGCGCGTGTTGGCAGCAGCTCCTAGTTTTATTAATTCGTCCAACGACGGCGCATAGGGAATCACCTGACTAATCGCGGTGATGCGCTCGTAACGAAGCTCGCCTGCTGGCGTCACCGTCTCTAGCGTATATTCGCCGCGTTGATTTTCCAATGCGGCGATGGTGTCGGCCATGTCGGGACGCAAATTGCCGCCCGCCAACGACCAACGCTTATCACCACTATCGATCAGGTTCTGCAAATACACCGCCTGATGCGCGCGATGGAATGAACCGAGACCGAGGTGCAAGATGATGAATGCTTGATTGTTGCTCATTAATTTCCTTATTATAATCAATAAGTTATATTACTTTTCCATTCGGGCCAAAAACATGCAAAAAGCGCGGATCGAATTCAAGCGCAACCGCATCACCCGGCACTAACGACGCGCGTTCGTTTTGTCGCGCAACTAAAGACACACCGAGTGCATTGATATAAATCAGCGTGTCGGCGCCTAATGCTTCGATCAACTCAACTGTGGCCGATACGCCCTCTATCCCTTTAGGCAAGATACGTATGCCTTCCGGTCGCACACCGAGAAATCCTTCTGCTGACATTGTCTTGTTGGCAAACTGCGCGACGGATGCCAGCGCCTGAAGCGGAATCATATTCATCGGCGGGGTGCCGATAAATTGCGCGACGAATTGATTGGCCGGATGATCGTACAATTCCAGCGGCGTTCCCACTTGCTCGATCACGCCATCGCGCAATACCACCACTCGATCGGCCAAGGTCATGGCTTCCACCTGATCGTGGGTGACGTAAATCGTGGTGACACCGAGCTCGCGCTGCAGCTTGTGAATTTCTACGCGCGTTTGCCCGCGTAGCGCGGCATCCAGATTAGATAGCGGTTCGTCGAACAGAAATACTTTCGGCGCACGCACGATGGCGCGGCCGATGGCGACACGCTGTCGCTGCCCGCCGGAAAGCGCGCGCGGCGTGCGCTCGAGATACGATTCCAGATTTAATATTTTCGCCGCGCGTTCGACCTTGTCGCGGATCACCGCTTTATCTACCCCAGCCAATTTCAACGCGAAGGACATATTGTCGAACACGCTCATATGCGGATACAGCGCATAACTTTGAAACACCATTGCCAGATCGCGCTTGGCCGAGGGCAGTTTGGTGATGTCTTTGCCGTCGAGCTGAATGCCGCCGCCGTCAGCATTCTCTAATCCTGCAATCAGGCGCAGCAATGTGGTCTTGCCGCAACCAGAAGGCCCGACAAACACGATGAACTCGCCTTGCTCAATACTGAGGTCTAGGCTCTTGATGGCGCGGTGTTGGCCGAAAGATTTTTCCAACTTTTGCAGTTGCAGAAATGACATAGGTTTCCTTATTTCACCGCGCCAAAGGTCAGGCCTTGCACCAATTGCTTTTGGCTGAACCAACCGAATACCACCACTGGCGCAATCGCCATCAACGAAGCTGCGGACAACTTGGCCCAAAACAAACCTTCGGGACTAGAGTACGAAGCGATCAGCGCCGCCAGAGTCCCGGCCTTGGCCGAGCTGAGATTGAGCGACCAAAACGCTTCGTTCCAACTCAACACTAAACACAGCAATGCAGTCGAGGCGAAACCACCAATCGATAACGGCAATACAACATTGCGAAATTCAGTCCAGACATTAGCGCCGTCCATTTGCGCTGCTTCGAGGATCTCTTTAGGAATATCTTTGAAACACGAATACAGCATCCACACCATGATGGGTAAATTGGACAGCGTGAAAACGATAATCAGCACGGTCAATGAATCGAGCAAACCGGCTGTTTGTGCCAATACATAAATCGGCAATAGCGCGCCAACGGCCGGCATCATTTTGGTCGAGAGCATCCACATCAAAATATCGCGCGTGCGGCGAGTTTTAAAAAACGTCATCGAGTACGCGGCGGGAGCGGCAATGGCCAAGCCAAGCAGGGTCGAGACGGCGCTGGTGATTAGTGAGTTTTTTGCAAACAACAGGTAATCACTGCGATCTTGCACCACAGAAAAATTTTCCATGGTCGGCGGGAAAAAAACCAAAGGCGGCACGCTGATCGCCTGCAGTTCGGTCTTAAATGCCGTCAACGCCAGCCAGCCGAGCGGAAAAAAAACCAACAAGGCGGTGGACCAGGCGGCGATCGTACGAATCATGAGTAATGATTTCTCGTTCATGTTTTTAATCGAGATTCTTGCCGATCATGCGGATCAGAAAAAAGGCGGCGATATTGGCCAACACTACGGCGAATAGCGCGCCAGCCGAGGCGACGCCAACGTCGAAATTCATCAACGCTTGCTTGAATATCAGGAAGGCAATATTGGTGCTGTCATTGCCTGGGCCGCCACCGGTGGTGGTAAAAATTTCAGCGAATACGCTCATCAGAAAGATCATTTCGATCATCACGACGACGGCAATAGCGCGGGCCAAGTGCGGCAATACTAAATACATAAAGCGTTGTATGGCCATCGCGCCGTCCATGCGCGCCGCTTCCATTTGTTCGCGATCGAGTGACTGCAATGAAGTGATAAAAATCAGACAAGCAAACGGCAGCCATTGCCACGCCACCATGACGATGACTGAAAACAGCGGGTGGTAGGTCAACCAGTCCACGGGCTGCTGGCCGAAAAATTGCCACACTTGGGCCAATACGCCGTAGATAGGATTCATCATCATGTTTTTCCACAGCAGTGCATTCACGGTAGGCATGACGAAAAACGGCGAGATCAATAACACGCGGACCATGCTGCGGCCCGGAAACGGGTCATTGATTAGCAAAGCCAACGCGATACCGAACACCACGGTAATAGCAATGACACTGCCGAGTAGTATTAAAGTATTCAGCACGGCAGGCCAGAAATCAGGATCGGTGACGAAGAACTCGATGTTCGCCATGCCGACGAATTCGTGCGCGCCGGGCTGCATCAAGTTGTAACTGACGACGGAGAAATAAATCGTCATCGCCAGCGGCACGATCATCCACACGAACAGTGTTATCACGGCTGGCGCGAGGAGCAAGCGAGGAAGTACGCGATTCATAGCGTGAGCGGGGTGAGTTGCGCAGTGTAGGCTATAGATAACTCTGAATGACCTCGCGCGCTGGCCTCTGCATCGACGCGATGCAGAGGCACTGGCATCACTACATTAGGTCGCAGCGATTAAGCGCGAGGCTTCTTCGAAAGTCGCTTACTAATAGTACTTGGCTTTGCGCATTTCACGATCCGCCGCTACTTGCGAGGCTTTTAATGCCGCGTCGATAGAGACTTTTCCGGCAAGCGCTGAACTCATCTGTTGGCCTACAGCAATGCCAATTGCCTGAAATTCCGGGATGGCGGCGAATTGCACACCAACATAGGGCGATTTCGGCAAAGTCGAATCATTCGGATTGGCCTTGTCGATGGCTTTTTTCTCCGCATAAGCAAACTTGGCTGCGGCCAAAAATTCCGGTGTCGAATAGGTGGATTTACGCGTACCGGTTGGCACCGCATTCCAGCCTTCTTCTTTTGCCACTAACTTGATGTAGTCTTTTGACGTGGACCAGGTAATAAACTTCTGCGCGGCATCGGCATGCTTGGTGCCTGCGGGGATCGCCAGCGCCCATGCCCACAACCAATTCGCTCCTTTAGGTGTGGCCATTGTCGGCGCTTGTGCGAACGCTACTTTATCCGCGACTTTGGATTGCTTCGGATCGGTGATGAAAGATGCCGCAATCGTCGCGTCGATCCACATGCCGCATTTACCTTCGTTATAGAGCGCCAAAATTTCGTTAAAGCTATTAGCCGACGAACCGGGCGGGCCGTAGTTTTTCAACAGATCGACATAAAATGTAATGGCGTCTTTCCACGGCTTCGATTCCAATTGCGGTTTCCACTGCATATCGAACCATTGACCGCCGAAGGTATTCACCAGAGTAGTCAGGAACGCCATGTTGTCGCCCCAGCCCGGTTTGCCGCGCAGGCAAATGCCGTATACGCCGTTTTTCGGGTCGTGAATTTTCGCGGCCAATTCTTTAATTTGTGGCCACGTCGGCTGATCAGCAACGGTAATGCCCGCCTTGTCGGCCAAATCTTTGCGATACATCAGCATCGAACTTTCGCCATAAAACGGCGCGGCGTAGAGCTTGCCTTCCACCGACAAGCCGCCGCGCATGGCGGGTAACAAATCATCTACGTCATAGTTGGCGTCGGTGGCGATTTCTTTCAACCAGCCTTTTTTGCCCCAAATCGGCGTTTCGTACATACCGATAGTCATCACGTCAAACTGGCCGCCCTTGGTGGCAATATCCGTCGTGACCCGTTGGCGCAACACTCCCTCTTCCAGCGTGACCCATTTAACCTTGATGTCAGGATTGGTTTGCTCAAAATGTTTGGTCAGTTTTTGCATGGTGATCATGTGACCGTTATTCACTGTGGCGACCACCAGTTCCGTTGCAGCGTTTGCGACACCACCGACTATACCTAATGCGAGTGCCATAGAAATCTTGAACGTCATTTTCATGTTAAGCCTCCTCAATTTATTTATATGTAGATCGAAACCACGACCATTTATTTGGCCATGCCATAGTGGCCATAGCCTGCGAAAAGTGTAATGGCAGCATGCCCGACCATGTGATACTTGGCGCGCAAGTCATGATACGCATTTGTTGGAATTTTTGGCAATTAACCTGAATTAACGCGAAATCGTATCTGCCCTGCGCCAATTGCGGCCAATTTGCTACACCAAGTTTGCTACACCAGCACAAAATTAAAAAAACGGCGCGAAAAACTTCGCGCCGTGGTGATCTGCTTGAGCTTGAGCTTGAGCTTATGCTTACACGCCGTTTTTCTTAAACCACGCCAACATTTTTTTCCACGCATCATCTGCCTGCTCTTTGCGATAGCTTGGTCGGTAATCCGCGTTGAAGGCGTGCGGGGTGTCGGGGTACAAGATGATGTCTGATCCGCTGGCGCCGGATTTTAATTCAGCGCGCATTTTTTCTACTGTGTCGTTGGGAATGCCGCCATCTGCCGCGCCGTACAAACCTAGCACCGGTGCTTTGAGCATCGCGGCGATGTCGATCGGATGTTTGGGTGACAACTCACTCGCCGCGCCGACTAAACGACCATACCACGCTGCGCCGGTTTTCACATTCGGGTTGTGCGCGCTATAGAGCCAGGTGATTCTGCCGCCCCAGCAAAAACCGGTAATGGCCAGCCGCGCTGCGTCAGCCTTGCCCGACGCTTTCGCATACGCGACGGTCGCATCGAGATCTTCCATCACTTGTTGGTCCGGCACTTTGGACACGACTTTAGCAATAATTTCGTTCATGTCTTTAATTGCGGCAACATCGCCTTGGCGCGCATATAATTCCGGCGCGATGGCCATATAGCCTTGCTTGGCTAAACGACGGCACAAATCTTTGATATGTTCATGCACGCCGAAAATTTCTTGCACGACTAACACGACAGGAAACTTGTCGCCGCTGGCCGGCATGGCGCGATAAGCCACCATGTCGCCACCTTTGGCAGGTATTTTTACTTCTCCAGCGGTAAGTCCGTCGGCAGGCGTTGAGATGGTTTGCGCGCCGACAGGTTGTGTCGATAAGGCGAAGCCGCTGGCGAGTGCAGTGACAACAAATTCGCGGCGGGTGATGTGGGCTTTGGGCATCAGGCTTTTCAAGTCGGCATTCATATAAACTCCAGTAAGTTATTGATTAATATAAATAATTTAATACGTACACAGAAGAGATTTTAAAACGCTAGTGAAAGAATAATACGCTCAAACTTAAACCCGCGACTATCGAAAGCCGCAGACGTAAACCAAAATACCAGATCGGCAAATTACTCGCCGTAACTAAACGATAATCTTGTAGGCATTGAATAAAAAAACCTAGCACCAGTATGGCAGCCGATACGAACGACGCTAACTCAATGGCTAACCAGGCCATCAGCGCCGGGATCACGCTCCAGATATAACACTCATTGCGTTTTGATGGCGTTAAATCAGCCAGCGTCATGGCAAAACTCCAGTGCAAAGCACCGACAAAACTCAGAATCACCGCGCCATAAGCAATTAATGCTTGATTCCATAGCGGGGTGTGGCTCTGATCCACGATGCTAGCCAGCGCCAAAAATAAAAATGGTAGCAAGCCGCCATAACCCATCCAAGCCACAGCTCGAGGAATGGGTGTTGCTAAAGAACTTTTCAAACTATTAGCATTCATAATAAGTCATTTAATTAGTTTATTTTTTCTCTATGCATACTCAAACTACTCGCCATCTCAGCCCAAAAAAATTACTGCTGAGCAAATGGACTTCGGTTTCGCCACGCAATAAAGAAAAACACTTCATTGTAACTAAAGTCATTTTGCCTGAGCCCCCTGCAATCCTTATAGAGCTCATTGAACTGGAGTCGGTTCATTCTCGCCGCAGTTTTATTTTACCTTGGCGTGAATTGAATGACAGCCAATACTGGCTACAAGGCTGGAAATGAGTGGACCACATCAGATTGCCGTTATTGGTGCCGGGATAGCCGGATTAGCCTGCGCGGCAGCGTTGCAGGCAGCGGGATTAGCCGTGAGTGTCTTCGAAAAAAGTCGTGGTCTCGGCGGGCGCATGAGTACGCGGCTAGGCGAAAATTGGCAATGCGATCACGGCGCACAATACTTCACTGCGCGAAATCAAGATTTTCGCGCGGAAGTATTGCGCTGGCAAAAAGCCGGTGCGGCAGATCTATGGACACCAAAACTAGAAGTAATGGGCAACACGCCCCATCTTCACTCACATCAAAGCATTGAGCGTTTTGTCGGCACGCCGAGCATGACATCGCCGGCACATTTTTTGGCCAATAATATCTCTGTGACAAGCAAAATCACTGTGCAACAAATTGAGC
>JBEEJL010000297.1:0-4471 GCA_041169175.1 Pseudomonadota bacterium
TTGGGGCAGCAAGCCGGCGTGCAAGCGGCAGGACAACAGGGCGCGGCAGCCTCCAGCGGCTCTGGCGCTGTCTCCAGCAGTATTCAAGCTTATGCCGCGACCAACTCGCTCATTATTATCGCACCGGATCATGTGTACAACTCGCTGCGTCATGTGATCGACAAACTCGACGCGCGTCGTGCGCAGGTATTTATCGAAGCGCTGATTGTCGAAGTGTCCTCTACGCAGGCGGCGGAATTCGGTATTCAATGGCAGTATCTTGGCGGCTCAGTGACGAATGGTAACGGCAATACCTCGATTTTCGGCGGGACTAATTTCGGCAACGGCGGCAGTAATATTAACAATGCAGCACAAAACCCTGCCAATATCGGCGGCGGCCTCAATCTCGGCCTGGTGCGCGGCACGATCAAAATTCTCGGCAAAGAAATTCTCAATATTCCGGCTTTGGCCCGCGCGCTGGAAAGCGAAAGCAAAGTAAATATTCTATCCACGCCGACTCTGCTGACTTTAGATAACGAGGAAGCAAAAATTGTTGTGGGTAAAAACGTCGCGTTTGTGACTGGGAGCTTCACGCAAAACTCCGGCGGAACCGGCACTAATCCGTTCCAGACTTTCGAACGCAAGGACGTCGGCCTGACATTGAAAATTAAGCCTCAGGTTTCAGAAGGCGGCAGTGTCAAACTACAAATCTCGCAGGAAGTTTCCAGTGTAGATCCAGCTACCGCCAGCTCCACCAATGGGCCTACTACCAATAAACGCTCTATCGATTCTACTGTGCTTGCAGACGATGGCCAATTTGTCGTGCTCGGCGGTTTGATTCAGGACGACGTTAATAATGGCGCGGATAAGGTGCCTTTCCTTGGTGACATTCCTATTCTGGGTAACTTGTTCCGCTACGAAAAGCGCGACCGCACTAAAACCAATTTGATGGTGTTCCTTCGACCTGTCGTATTACGCGATGCTAGCGCAGCCGCTTCCTTGACCAGCGACCGTTACGATTACATTCGCAAAGAACAACTTCAAGTCAAACCTGAATACAATTTTATGTTGCCGGATATGCCGGTTACGGTGTTGCCTGAAATGGGCAGGCCAACCGACATTGGCAAGTCGGCAGAGCAAGGTAAATTTGGCGATAACTCGCGTTTGTTAACACCGCCTGTTCCAAAAAATATTCCGCCAGTAGTCCCGGTTGCCCCGCCTGCACCAATGCTGGTGCCTAACCCGCAGTTGCCGCAAGAGTCTCCACGCTACGTCGAGCCCGCGACCAAGCCGCTGGGGCAATAACCATGAACCTGCCGCAAACGTCGCCGCAGAAAGAACCCGCCGCGCTGCATCCTCCCGATCACCACGTCGTACGCTTATTGCCCTACGCATTTGCGCGCGCCAAAGGCGTGATCGCCGCGCGACAAGATGGCGATGGCATTGAGGTATGGCTGCGTCCCGGCGTAGAAGCCGCGACGCTCGCCGAAGTCCGCCGCATGCTCGCCAAACCGCTGAAACCAGTTTTACTTCCGGCCGATTTATTCGAATCGAGTTTGTCGTCGGTTTATACGCGCCAGGATAATGAAGCCGAACAACTCATCGACGACATGGATCAAGACGTCGATTTGCAGCAGCTCGCGCAGGAAGTGCCGGAAATTACCGACTTACTAGAGTCGGAAGACGATGCACCAATTATCAAATTAATCAATGCCTTACTGACGCAGGCGCTGCGCGAAAACGCATCCGATATTCATATCGAAATTTTCGAAGCGCGCTCGCTGGTGCGCTTTCGCGTTGACGGCACCTTGCGCGATGTGATCGAACCGCAACGCGCGCTGCACGCCGCCATTGTGTCGCGGATTAAAGTCATGGCGCAACTCGACATCGCGGAAAAAAGATTGCCGCAAGACGGACGTATCACGCTGCGTCTCGCCGGTCGTCCCGTCGATGTGCGCGTTTCTACTTTGCCGACGGGCCACGGCGAACGCGTGGTGCTGCGTCTGCTCGACAAGCAAGCCGGTCGCTTGCAACTTAATCGCCTTGGCATGCACGAGCCGACGCTGAAGCAACTCGATCATCTGGTCAATCAACCGCACGGCATTGTTCTCGTGACGGGACCAACCGGTTCGGGCAAAACCACGACCCTGTACGCCGCGTTGTCGCAACTCGACGCGCTTAAACTCAATATGATGACGGTCGAAGATCCAATCGAATACGATCTCGACGGCGTCGGCCAAACGCAAGTCAATCCGCGCATAGAGATGACTTTCGCTCGCGCATTACGCGCGATTCTGCGTCAGGACCCAGACGTGGTGATGATCGGTGAGATCCGCGACCTGGAAACGGCGCAGATTGCGGTGCAAGCTAGTTTGACCGGACATTTGGTTCTGGCTACTTTACACACCAACGACGCCGCAGGCGCAGTGACGCGCTTGATCGACATGGGCGTTGAACCGTTCTTGTTATCGTCAAGCTTGCTCGGCGTATTAGCCCAGCGTCTCGTGCGACGCGTTTGTCCTTCGTGCAAAAAGCCGCACACCCCAGACGCTACCGAACTAGCGGCGCTCAACGGTCGTTTCAAAGCCGAGCAAATTTATACCGCAGCCGGTTGCGTCAACTGCAACTGGACCGGCTACAAAGGCCGCACCGGCATTTATGAACTCATGACCGTCGATGACAACATCCGCCGTATGGTGCACGACGTCGCCGCCGAACAGCAGCTGCGCCAATACGCAATGGCGCAAGGCACGGTGAGTTTGCGCGAAGACGGCATACGCTGGGTCGCTAACGGCGAAACGACGTTGGAAGAAGTTTTGCGCGTAACCAGAGAAGGATGAAGGATGAAGGATGAAAAAAAACGACGATTTGATGCAGAGAACGAAAGAATTTGCTCTTAGAATCATTCGTCTTTATAGCAAGCTGCCTAAATCTACTGTCGCTCAAGTCATTGGCAAACAAATCCTTCGATCAGCTACATCGGTAGGCGCGCAATACAGAGAAGCAAACAGGGCTAAATCCCGCGCTGATTTCGTCAGCAAAGTTGAAGGCTCATTACAAGAATTAGAAGAAACAAAATACTGGTTAGAACTATTAGTAGAATCAGGCGTAACCAAAGCTGAACTTATGGCAGAACTTTTCAACGAAGTCGAGGAATTAATTTCCATCATGGTCACGATTGTAAAATCCGTAAAAACAAAACCAATGATTGCCAAAACCTGATGATTTTACTTCATCCTTCATCCTTCATCCTTCATCCTTCAAAAAATGGCCGGCTTTAAATACCAAGCAATGGATTCCTCGGGCAAGCTCAAAAAGGGCGTGCTCGAGGTGGATAGTTTGCGCCAGGCGCGGGCGAATTTGCGTGATGACGGCCTGATTCCGCTGGAAGTCGAAGCGCTGGTTCAACAGGAACAAAAGCCCGGTGCGCGCAGACAAGCATTCAGCCGTCGTAAAATTTCCGCCAGCGATTTATCGCTCATTACCCGCCAATTCGCCACGCTGATTGGTTCCGGCCTCACCGTTGAACAAACCATGAACGCGTTGATCGAGCAGGCTGAGAGCGAACAGCAACGGCAAATTCTCGCCGGCATACGCGGCGAGGTGTTGGCGGGCAATACGCTGTCGGCTTCCATGGGCCAATATCCGCATGTGTTCCCCGAACTTTATCGCACGCTGGTGCGCGCAGGCGAACAGTCAGGACAATTATCCGAAGTGCTGTCGCGTCTCGCCAATTACACCGAAGACAGCCAAGCCCTGCGACAAAAAGTCACGCTGGCATTCGTCTATCCCGGCATCATTTCGCTGGTCGCAGTTTGCGTTATCACTGGCTTGCTGACCTACGTCGTGCCGCAAGTAGTCGAAGTATTCCGTAATACCAATCAAACTTTGCCCTTACTCACGCGCTTGTTGATTGGCTTGTCGGATTTTTTGCGTACTACGGGCATTTTCTGGTTAGCTGCCCTTGCGATCGGCGTGTGGTTGTTTTCTCGCGCGATGCGCGCCGAGCCATTCCGTTTGCGCGTACATCAATTCTTATTACGCGTTCCGGTAGTGGGCCGATTGATTCGCGGCATCAACACCGCGCGCCTGGCCAGCACCCTCGCCATTTTGACCGGCAGCCGTGTGCCGCTGTTGACAGCTTTGCAAGCAGGCGTCGGCGTGATGAATAATCTGCCGATGAAAAAAGCACTGGAAGAAGCGCAACGCATGGTGCGCGAAGGCGCAACACTCAGCCGCTCACTCGGCGTGAGCAAAATGTTTCCGCCCGTCATGGTGCATCTCATCGCCAGCGGTGAAGCCAGCGGCAAACTCGACACCATGCTCGAACGCGTCGCCACGCAACAAACACGCGAAATCGAAACCCGCGTCAGCACCTTAACCGCCCTGCTCGAACCGCTTTTAATCCTTACCATGGGCGTCATGGTGCTGATTATTGTGCTGGCAATACTCCTGCCAATATTTGAATTAAATCAATTAGTTAAGTAATTAG
>JBEEJL010000298.1:0-2556 GCA_041169175.1 Pseudomonadota bacterium
GCATCGACGCGATCTTCGGCATTGAGGCGGGCGGCGACATCGCGGACCATGTCTTCGACGAATTTTGGATTGTCGTAGGCGCGTTCGGTGACGAATTTTTCGTCCGGGCGTTTGAGCAGGCCGTAGAGTTCGCTTGAGGCTTGCGATTCGGCGATCTGGAGCAAGTCTTCTATCCACACAAATGTATTAGTGCGCGCGCTGATGGTGACGTGCGAGCGCTGGTTGTGCGCGCCGCGCTCGGAGATTTTTTTCGAGCAGGGGCACAGGCTGGTGACAGGCACGACGACTTTGGTGTTGAGATGAAATTCCCCGTTACGTTTGATTTCGCCGGTCAGCGTCACTTCGTAATCAAGCAAAGACTTTACGCCGGAGACAGGCGCGGTTTTATTGACAAAAAATGGAAACGTCATTTCGATATGGCCCGCTTCGGCGTCTAAGCGCTTCACCATGTCGCGCAAAATGCTTTCGAATGATTCGACCGATATTTCATGCTCGTGTTGATTCAAAATCTCCACAAAGCGCGACATGTGCGTGCCTTTGAAATGATGCGGCAAATGCACGTACATATTAAACATCGCGACGGTGTGCTGCACGCCGCTGGTTTTGTCTTTCACCATGACTGGGTGACGTAACGATTTAATGCCGACGCGATCGATGTCGAGTTGACGCGTGTCAGCCGAACCTTGCACGTCGGCGATGGGAAGATGTTTGTCGCGTTGGTTCATGGCGAGTCCAGAGGTGATTCAGATAAACATTATAGCCCGAGCCGAATTTTGCATAAACTGCTCGGGATTGGGATTATAAAAAATATAGTTAAATCAAATACTTATAATTATCCAGCTAGCTTGCCAGATGCGGGATTAGAGAGGGGAATCGGTGCGCCGATTTTTTTTGCGATTGACGTGAGGATGCCGATTTTATCCAGACCGCATTCCGCGTTCATCGCAGCAGGGTCACCGTGATCAATGAATTTATCCGGCAAGCCCAATAACAACACTTCGGTTTTGATATCGTTGGCGTGTAAAAATTCCAGCACCGCGCTGCCTGCGCCGCCAACGATGGTGTTGTCTTCAATTGTGACCAACAAGTCATGGGTTTTTGCTAAACGTGCAACCAGTTCTTCGTCCAGCGGTTTGACGAAACGCATATTGGCCACCGTCGCGTTGAGATCATCGGCTGCGTCGAGTGCCGGTTTTAATAAAGTGCCGAAAGCGAGAATGGCGATTTTTTTGCCTTCGCGCCGCACTTCGCCTTTGCCGATCGGCAGTGCGCGCATGGTCGCTTCCATCGCCGCGCCGGGGCCGCTGCCGCGCGGATAACGCACTGCACTAGGCCCGTCGATTTGTATCGCGGTGTAGAGCATTTGTCGCGTTTCGTTTTCGTCTGACGGTGTCATGACCACGGTGTTGGGCAAGCAACGCAAAAATGAAGTATCGAAACTACCCGCGTGGGTCGGGCCGTCGGCACCGACGAGACCAGCACGATCAATGGCGAACACCACCGGTAAATTTTGCAACACGACGTCGTGAATCACTTGATCGTAGGCGCGTTGTAAAAACGTCGAGTAAATAGCGACGATGGGTTTCAATCCTTCGCACGCAAGACCAGCAGCAAAGGTGACCGAATGTTGTTCAGCAATGCCGACGTCGAAATAACGATCGGGGAATTCTTCCGAGAAGCGCACCATGCCCGAACCTTCGCGCATGGCCGGGGTGATGCCGACGATGCGCGGGTCGGCTTTCGCCATGTCGCACAACCAGTCGCCGAAAATCTGCGAGTAAGTCGGCTTGCCCGGAGGCTTGGCGATGATGCCGACTTTGGGATCGAACTTGCCCGGGCCATGATACAAAATCGGATCGGCCTCGGCCGGTGCATAGCCTTTGCCTTTGCGCGTGACAACGTGAAGAAATTGCGGGCCTTCGAGTTTTTTAATATTGTTTAAAGTTGTCACGAGCAAATCGACGTCATGGCCGTCTATCGGCCCGATGTAGTTAAAACCGAATTCTTCGAATAGTGTCCCGGGTGTGACCATGCCTTTGACGTGCTCTTCTGCGCGCTTGGCGAATTCGTGAATCTGCGGCGTCGCGCGCAGCAAGCGTTCGCTGCCGACGCGGATGGAATTGTAAAACTGACCTGACATGAGTTTAGCGAGGTAATTATTCAGCGCGCCGACCGGCGGCGAAATCGACATATCGTTATCGTTCAAAATCACCAGCAAATTAGCGTCCATCGCGCCAGCGTTGTTGAGCGCCTCAAATGCCATGCCCGCGCTCATCGCGCCGTCGCCGATGATGGCGACGGCTTTGCGATTTTTGCCTTCGCGTTGCGCAGCGACGGCCATGCCGAGCGCAGCGGAAATCGACGTCGATGAATGCGCCACACCAAACGTATCGTATTCACTTTCCTCACGTCGCGGAAAGCCGGCGATGCCGCCGCGTTGGCGTAACTTCCCCATGCCCGCACGACGTCCGGTGAGAATTTTGTGCGCATAAGTCTGATGGCCGACGTCCCACACCAAGCGATCTTCCGGTGTGTTGAACACATAATGCAGCGCGA